>JBFXAV010000010.1:0-14261 GCA_050183935.1 Candidatus Korobacteraceae bacterium
CGCTGGCCAACGGCGCGAAAATCAAAGTTGATAATGCGCCTCCCAGGCAGGACAAGAATTAACGAACTGCCTTTCCGAGTCTTTGGGAAGGGTCGCCCGGAAAGAACGAGTTACTTGATGCCCAATTCAGCAGAGACCACGCTTTCGACCCAGACACTCTCCTCCGTACAGCCGGGCTCGCGCCCGCCTCGCGATTGCCTGATCTGCGCCGAGGACTTGTGGAAGACCTACGACATGGGTTCGGAGCAACAGGTGCATGCGCTGCGCGGCGTGAACCTCAGCATCAATCGCAATGAATACGTGGCCATCATGGGACCGTCCGGCTCCGGCAAGTCCACGCTGATGAACCTGATCGGCTGTCTCGATACACCCAGCAAGGGCAATTACTGGCTGAATGGCGAACTGGTCAGCGAATTAGACGACGACGAACTGGCGCGCATCCGCAATAAGGAAATTGGGTTCGTCTTTCAGACCTTCAACCTGCTCGCCCGCGCTACCGCACTGCACAACGTGGAGCTGCCGCTGATCTACGCCGGCATTCCCGCCGACGAGCGCGAGCAGCGCGCCAAGGGCGCACTCACTTCCGTGGGCATGGAATCCCGCATGAACCACAAGCCCAGCGAGCTCTCCGGCGGACAGCGTCAGCGCGTGGCCATTGCCCGCGCCCTGGTGAACCGTCCGTCAATTATTCTCGCCGACGAGCCCACCGGAAACCTCGATTCCCAGACCGGCAACGAAATCATGGCGCTGTTCGAGCGTCTTCACGAGCAGGGGAATACCATCGTGCTGGTGACCCATGAGCATGACATTGCCGAGCACGCGCATCGCGTGATTTACGTGAAGGATGGCCAGGTGGAACGGGACGAGCGGCGGAAATAGTTGCGCACAGAAGAGCTAACCACGAAGGACAAAACGACACAAAGGGCAAAGATCGCAGAAAGCATTTACCCATGTCTTTCAAGTGCTTTCATATTCTCTGTGGTTATTCTAGAGGGGTAGAGACGTAGCTCTGCTACGTCTCCTCGCGCGCCGCACAAATGGGCCTGTACAAAGGCAAATTTCGAATTGAATCCGCCCGTTTAAAGACCTGGGATTATAGCGACCCTGGCTGGTACTTTGTCACCATCTGCACAGCCGAACGCCACCGATTTTTCGGAGAGGTTTCGAGTTCAACATCCGTGCAGCTCAGTAAAGCCGGACAGACCGCTCACCAACATCTCGAATCGCTACCGTCGCACTATAGGAACGTGCGTGTGGACGCTTTCATCGTCATGCCCGACCACGTTCACGCCATCTTAGTCATCGATGGCGAGCACAAGTATTCCCCAAGTGCCTCCAGCAATTCAGTCAGTCGCCGGGAATTCGCTAGCCCGGCTGCCGGAAGCATGTCTGCGATTGTGCGCTCCTAATAAGGCCGGGGTTTCGCGCTTATGTAGGGTTATGGATGTGAACTTTGCGTGGCAGCCGCGGTTCTATGACCACATACTGCAATCGAGCGGTGACCCTGGCACGGGAGTACATCGCATGTAATCCACAGAGATGGCTGGAAGAGCACGGAGTAACTAGTTTGTCTTGGGAGCCGAGGTTCGAGTAGGTTACAGTGGGAGACGTAGCAGAGCTACGTCTCTACCCTCTCTGTGGAGATAAACGAAAAGCGGCACTATTTCACCACAATGTTCACCAGCTTCTGTGGCACTACGATGGCCTTCACGACCTGCTTGCCGTCCATCGAAGCGGTAACCTTAGGATCATTGAGCGCAAGATTGCGGACTTCTTCTTCCGAAGCCTCGGCAGAAACCAGCAGGCGCGCGCGAAGCTTTCCGTTGACCTGAACCGCAATCTCCACTTCATCCTGCTTCGCCAGTTGGGGGTCAAACTCCGGCCAGGGATGCCGCAGAAGACTGCCGGTCTCGCCGAGCAGCTCCCAGAGTTCATGCGCCAGATACGGCGCAAATGGACTCAGCAGCAGCACCAGCTTGCGCTGCACGTCGGCGACAAAGGCTCGGTTGGAATCGTCCGCGACGGACGCTGCAAAAACTTCCTGCGCCGCCGTCAGCTCATTCAGCAGTTCCATCAACGCGGCCACCGAAGTATTGAAGTGCCAGCGTCCGGCAAAGTCCTGCGTGATGCGCTGAATCGTCTGGTGCAACTTGCGCGCGACCTGCCGCTGTGCTGGGTTCAGGCTTGCGGAGTCGAAGGTACCTGGGTAGCTTCCCTTCCGCACCGGGTTCTGCGCGATGAACTGATGCACCTTCGACAGAAACCGGAACACACCGGCAACGCCTGCATCCTGCCAGTCGAGGTCGCGATCCGGCGGAGCGGCAAACAACGTGTACATGCGCGTGGAATCCGCGCCGTAGCGTGCCACCATGTCATCTGGCGAAACCACGTTGCCGAGGCTCTTGGACATCTTTGCGCCGTCCTTGATGACCATGCCCTGTGTGAACAGGCGCGCGGCAGGCTCGGAGGCATGAATGAGCCCAAGGTCCCGCATCATCTTCGTCCAGAAGCGCGAATAAATCAGGTGCAGAATGGCGTGCTCGACTCCTCCGATGTACTGGTCGATGGGAAACCAGTAATCCGCCGTGCGGGTCTCGAACGGAACCTTTTCGTTTTTGGAATCGGAGTAACGGTAGAAGTACCACGAGGAATCGACGAACGTATCCATCGTGTCGGTCTCGCGTCGTGCCGCGCCACCACACTTGGGACAGGTGGTATTCACCCATTCTGACACCTGGCCCAGCGGCGAGCCACCGGCCAGGGTAATATTCACGTTGTCCGGCAGAATTACGGGAAGCTGATCGTCGGGCACCGGAACCACGCCACACTTTTCGCAATACAGCATGGGAATAGGCGTGCCCCAGTAGCGCTGCCGCGAGATGCCCCAATCCCGCAGGCGATAGGTGACCTCGGCACGGCCAAAACCGTGCTCGCGCGCGTATTCCGCCATCTTCGGGATGGCATCCAGGCAGGACATGCTGCTGAACGGCCCGGAGTTAATCAACATGCTGTCTGTGGCCACGTAGGGGAGCACGGCGTCTTCCGGCTCACCTGCTTCGGGCGGCTCGGCCTGCCGGCGCGGAAGAATCACGATGCGAATTTCCAGCCCGTATTTTTTGGCGAACTCGTAATCGCGTTCGTCGTGCGCCGGGACCGACATGATGGCGCCTGTGCCGTATTCCAGCAGGACGTAATTGGCAACCCAGATGGGAACGCGCTCTTTATTGAAAGGGTTGATGGCGAAGCGGCCGGTATCGATACCGTGTTTCTCAATCGCGCCCACATCGCCGGTTTCGCGCGCCTTCTGCTGCTCCGCCAGCATCTTCTCGACCTTGGGAGCAAGCTCTGGGTTTTCCGCGATGAGCCGCTGTGTAATCGGATGCTCGGGCGCAAGCTGCACTGAAGTCGCGCCGTAAATCGTATCGATGCGGGTGGTGAAGACGGTAATCTTGTCTTGCTCAGAGGGTGGCACGACGCCATCTTGCGGTGCAAGCCGGAAGTCCACCAGCGCGCCTTCGCTGCGGCCGATCCAGTTGCGCTGCATGGTGCGGACCTTCTCCGGCCAGCCCTCCATGTGATCGAGGTCTCGCAGCAACTCGTCTGCATACTGGGTAATGCGCAGGAACCACTGCTCCAGCTCGCGCTGCTCCACCGGAGTATCTTCGTGCCGCCAGCAACAGCCATGCACCACTTGCTCATTGGCCAGCACCGTAGCGCACTTAGGGCACCAGTTCACCTTGCTCTTGCGCCGGTATGCCAACCCACGCTCATAGAGCCGCAGAAAGAACCACTGGTTCCAGCGGTAATAGTCGGGAAAACAGGTGGTAATCTCGCGGTCCCAGTCGTAGGAAAACCCGAGCCGCTTCATCTGCGCCTTCATGTTGGCGATGTTGCGCAGCGTCCACTCGCGGGGAGGAACTTTGGCGGAGATAGCGGCATTTTCCGCGGGCAATCCGAACGAGTCCCAGCCCATGGGGTGCAGCACGTTGTATCCGCGCATCCACATGAAGCGCGCCAGCGCATCACCGATGGCGTAGTTGCGCACATGCCCCATGTGCAGCGCGCCCGAAGGATAGGGCAGCATTTCCAGGACGTAATACTTGGGACGGGGCGAGTCCGGCCCCTCGCTCTTGTAGAGCGAGGGATCCTGCTGCCACCGGGCAGACCATTTCACTTCAACAGACTGCGGGGTATAGCGTTCTTCGCGCTGCTCAGATTGCGTGCTTGGTTCAGACATAGGGATGGTTGATTTTATAACGCTGCATCGGCCCGCGCTTAACAAGCATCCCGTATGCTACTCGCTCAATTTCGGCGAGCGCGTTACACCCGCGCAGTCTTCAATGCCGCCAGCACGCGTTCCTTGCGAAATGGAATCCGGCGCAGGCGCACTCCGGTGGCGTTGGAGATTGCATTGCTGCCAGTCGGCTTGCACGCAGTCTCTTCCGCACCATATAGAGAACTGTAAACAACACTGATCGGGGGCACTTTTGAACGACTACTATTTCGTTAAGTCCCACGTGAATGTGGTTTCGTAATCATCCGTGTAAGTAAGCTTATAAAAACCTAGTAACTTCAGCATTGGCATTAAATCACCTTCCGTTATCGCCCTAGCACGCACCCGTCCCGCAAGTACGTCGTGGATTACGAGTTCTCGATATCCATGTCCTCTGGCAACTGTGCGAGACTCTATACCGTTCTTAAGGAAATAATCGTCAATTTGACGGGCAGTCAGCATCCTCTTAACTTCCAATTCTTCTTCCAGTCGCACAGCTTCAGCTTTCGCTTTGGCCTTCTGTTTCTGCTCAGCGCTTCGGCGGAGCTTTGCAATCTCGGCGTACAATTCCTTCGCTTTAATAGCCTCAGGTGCATTCTCTGGAATAGCGGAGAGATGGCGCTCCGCCTCTCTGAAATGAAGAGTTCCCGAATTTTTAGTTAGGTCTTCCTGAGCCGTTGTCAGGTGATCCCCCGCCGACATGGCTGCGAAACGTTCTTCAGCCTGGCGTTTCTGCTCTGCTGCTCTGCGCTGGAGGTCGGCAAGCACTTCCTCGCGAGACTTGGATGGCTGGTTGACAGCTTTGTCGCTACAGGCAGTGCAGGCCGACAGCAGAACAAAACCTATCGCCATTAGACGACAGCTCATCATACAGCCTCATTTTGACCGCAACTTCTCGCGATTTAAACTCCCAAAAACTTTCGCTTCAGTTACTCACATATCCGCACCATACGAGCCTTACACCCGCGCAGCCTTCAATGCCGCCAGCACGCGTTCCTTGCGAAATGGAATCCGGCGCAGGCGCACTCCCGTGGCGTCGTAGATTGCATTGGCTACTGCCGCCAGCGTAGGCTTGCACGCCGTCTCCCCCGCGCCATAGGGCGGAAGATCAGGCCGGTTGGGATTCGGGTCGCCGTTCACGATCACCACATCGATTTGTGCAGGGGTGTCGGTGTGCGTTAGCGTTGGAGAAGTTCTCCAGTCAACGCTCGTGACCCGTTCGGTATTGAAAGTCACTTCTTCGTACAGCGTGCGGCTCAGCGAGTGGAGCATGGCGCCTTCCACCGTCCGCTTCACGCCCTCGGGATTGATGACCAGGCCGCAATCGTGCGCGCAGACCATTCGCTTTACCCACACCTGGCCTGTCGCGCGATTGACTTCCACCTCGGCGATCTGCGCAGCAACCGTTTGGCTGCGGAAGGCGTAGGCGATGCCGCGTCCCCGCAGAATTGGGCCGCTATCGATTCGCTTCGGCGAGGGACGGCTCTCCCAGCCATATGCCTGCGCTGCCGCTTTGATCACCGCAATGGAGCGCGCACGCCGGAAGCCGCTATCGTCTTCGCTGCTCGCCGTCAGCAGTCGGAGGCGGAACTCCACCGGGTCCACTTTCGCCTCGGCCGCCAATTCGTCAATGAACGACTCGCTGGCAAACGTCACCTGCGGACCATTGGGGTCCCGCAAGTTCCCCGCGCGTAGCGGCGTCTCGAATACCAGCGGCAGGCTCACCACATGGGTCTTTACGCGCCGGTTGGGAATCGAATACATATCGGAAGGTTCATCCGCGCGACCGCTCGCCGGCTTGGTTTGTCCCACTCCCGCAAGCTGGGCAATCAGCACCGTGCCGGGTTCGTTGTACCCCACATGATGGTAGTCTGCGGCTCGCCCATCGTACTCCCAGGCAGCCAGCCCATTCTGCGCATCCAACCCGCCTCGCATTTTGATGGCATACGCCGGACCCTTGGTATCCCAGGCGGTCTCCTCGTCGCGCATCCACTGCACCCGGACCGGACGCCCGATTTCCTTGGCAAGAAACGCCGCTTCAAAGCCGGCGTCATCGGCGGCGGTGCGGCCGTAGCCTTGCGGTCCTTCCATCCAGATCACGCGCACCTGTTCCCGCGGCATCTTCAGAAATTCGGCAACTCCGTTGCGCATGCCATACGACTTCATGTCGTTGGAATAGATGGTCATCTGTCCGTTCGACGGATCGGCCGTAGCATGGGCCGGGCCAATGGACGTGTGGCCCTGGAAAGGAACATCGTATTCGGCCTCTACCACTTTGGCCGCGCTCGCCATGGCCGCATCGGGAGTCCCCGTGTCCTCACTCGAACCAGAGGTAGGCGTAGCACTGCGCATGTACGTAAACAGGTTCTCGGAGGCCGGGAACGGCGGCGTAGCTGGCTTTTGCCAGTTCACCTTGAGCTGCCTTACCGCGCGAATCGCCTGCTCTTCCCGCTCGCAAACCACTGCAACGTAGTTGCCCTTGCTCACAACCCTGATAAATCCCGGCAGGTTGCGCACCGAGGATTCATCAATACTCACCAGCTTGGCGCCCGCCATAGGAGGCTTCACGTTGCGAGCATGAACCATGCCCGGAAGCTTTACTCCGACGGCCCATTTCGCGGAACCATCCACCTTCGGAGGAATGTCATATCGCTGCAAGCTTTGCCCGACAATCTTCAGGTCCAGCACAGGCTTTACCTTCGCCGTGCCGGTGGTTGCATTGATGTTGTTCCCGGTCAGGGTCACGTTGAACCGGCGCGAACCAATCAGCTCTCCGTAAGTAACCTTTCGGGATGCGTCGGCGCGTACGCTAACCACACCCTCGCTGACGGTGAGTTGATCGACGGCAACTCCAAAGTGTTGCGACGCCATCTCCAGCAGCACTCTCCGTGCCTCAGCCGCCACACGCCGCATGGGCCAGCCATCCACCTGGATGGCATCGGAACCTCCCGATCCTCCCTGGTCCACAGTGGTGTCGGTTCGGCCCATCACGACACTGGACTGGTCATAGGCAAGGTCTAGTTCATCGCACATAATCTGCCGGAAAGCCGTACCGGTTCCCTGCCCCAGGTCGGTCTTGCCGACATAGAATGTTGCTGTGTTGTCCTGACGGATCACGATCCAAGAGTCGAGCTGCCGAAAATCAGGGTCGGGATACGGACCGTTTCCCGCGCCTTGCGCGCTCGCCTCCGGAACCAGCACTCCCGCGCCTAGGGCGCTGAGGCTCACCACCAGCATGCCACCGCTCTTAACAAAGTCCCTGCGGGACATCGCTGGCTTCAAGGCTTCTTCTACCTGCTTTGGAATTCTGCTGAAAGCGGTCATGCGATCACCTCCTGCTCCGAGGCCGTTCCCGCATCCGCCATTGTCCTGGATGCGCGCTTAATGGCCGCCTGGATGCGGTAGTACGTCATGCAGCGGCACAAGGTATTCGCCATGCCCGCTCGAATCTGGGCATCCGAGGGATTCGGGTTCTTGTCGAGCAGCGCCTTAGCCGTCATGATCTGCCCGTTTTGGCAGAAGCCGCACTGCGGAACCTGCTCGTCGATCCAGGCCTGCTGGAGCGGGTGGAGCTTGCCACCCTGGGAGATTCCCTCAAGCGTCGTAATCTCACCCTTCACCGAGGAAACCGGGGTAATGCAGGACCGCGTGGCCTCACCGTTGATGATCACCGTGCATAACCCGCACTGTCCCAGCCCGCAGCCAAATCGCGGACCTTGCAAATCGAGATCATTGCGCAGAATGTACAGCAGCGGAGTTGAAGGCTCGACATCCACGGTGTGCGTTCCGCCATTCACCCTTAGCGTAATGTTGCTCATTTCCAGGTCTCCTTGCGAGTGAACAGGCCGCGTAGAAGTCAAAATCTTACCAAAGAATGCCCCCTGAATCGGGGCATGGTTGGTAAAAAACGAAGAAAGCTCTTCGTTACGCTCTTCGTGCGCCAGCAATCGACGCGGTATAATCCCTCGCCTTCACTATCAGGCGTAGAGGATTATTGAAGATGACCAAAGCTCGAATTGCAGTTTCTTGTGCGATGCTCCTCGCACTGTTGGGGGCGTATCTGGTAATCACGCCGCAAACTCCTGCCCAGCAGAACGCGATGACATTCTTCATCACCAGCGAGGGCCCGGGCAACGGCGCCAAACTGGGAGGGTTGGCGGGAGCCGACAGCCACTGCCAGACGCTCGCCGCCGCCGCCGGACAAGGCAGCCGCACCTGGCGCGCCTATCTAAGCGCGCAAGCTTCCGGCAGCCAGCCCACCGTGAATGCCCGCGACCGTATAGGCAAGGGTCCATGGCACAACAGCAAGGGAGTTCAGATCGCGAAAGACGTTGCCGATCTGCACAGCGACAACAACAACCTCACGAAAGAAACTCAGTTGAGCGAGAAGGGCGCCGTCCTGAATGGCCGGGGCGACACCCCGAACCAGCACGACATTCTCACCGGCTCCCAGCTCGACGGCACGGCTTTCTCCGGCGATGCCAACCTGACATGCCAGAACTGGACCGGTGACGGCGAGGGAAGCGCGCAGGTCGGCCACCATGATCGCCAGGGCGGCGGCCAGAATCCCACGTCGTGGAATTCGGCGCACGCCAGCAGAGGTTGCAGCCAGGCAAACCTGGTAGCCACCGGTGGCGCCGGACGCTTCTATTGCTTTGCCACGAATTAGTGTTTTGCTACCCATTCACACGCCTTCTACGTGGGTTGAGTAGCAAGCGGTTTTTCCAACAGCATGAAGAAAGCGCAACCGCATTGTGGTTGCGCTTTTTCTCTGGAGTAGATTCCTGTGACACCCGCAACCATCCTTACTTCAATAGTTGAGGCATAGTTGAGTGTCGGGGAACATAGAATAAGTTTGCCGGATAGTTTGGATACTTCTACTCTTCCATTGAGTAGTTTTCAGGTATTCGACGAAACTTCTCTAGTCCAAGCGCAACATCAGACTAGTGAGCATGTATAATTCGCTGGCAGAGGCGATTGCTATGAACGGCATTTCGCTTCGCAGCAAGTTGTAAGTTCAGTCGCAGGATTTATTAGAACCAACCCCTAGTTACGGCATATCTCCTCCATCAGGCGAATCCCAATTCAACGGATACCTGTACAGAGCAGGGTTGGCCGTTTCTTGCTGGGAAGCTAATTTGAACATTGTTCTATTCAGAAAGGGAAAAAATGGATATTCAGCAAATTTTGTCGCATCTCCGCAGTGAGCGCGCCAACATTGACAAAGCTATTGCCGCGCTGGAGCAGATTGGCTCGGGCACGCCGCTCCGCGGAGTTTCCAAGAATGGCCGCGGGGGCCGAACTCGCGGACGCCGCACCATGAGCGCCGCCGCTCGCAAGAAGATTTCCGAGATGATGAAGGCGCGCTGGGCCGCCCGGAGAAAGAAGTCGAAAGCTTAGATGTTTTTTACACGACCTAACACTACTGGAGATACTGAGAGACTGGGATGCCGGAACCTACCTACGAAGAACTAAAAGCCAAACTTGCAGAACTGGAGAAGAAGGATGCTGCCCGGCGCTCCGGCGCTCTCCAGTTCAAGGTCAGTGAGAAGGGTGCGGTGAGCGTCTATGGGCTCGGTCGGTTCCCTGTCACCCTTTACTACGAACAATGGATGCGCCTGCTCGGTCAGTCTGACGATCTAAAAGAATTTCTGGAGAGCAATAAGGGCAGCCTGAAGCTAAAAAATGCCGAAGGCTAGTTGGATCGTGGCTGTAACTCCCTAGGGTCACTGCCTGCGCGTGCCTGCGTAGACAGTGACTATGCCCTGCGGCGGAGTCTTCACTACTGCCACTGCACGTAGTCGTGGCAGATGCGACCCTAGCGCCTGCCCAATCTCGTCTCCAGGCGCAGCAACAATGTAGTCTGCAGCGTTTGCTGGTGACTTCAGCGCTCGCGCCCAATCGCGGCGGTTCCCTTCGTTCACCGTGCGCCGAAACGGAATACCCGCAATCTGCAGCGCACGTCCATACTCCCCCGTGTACATCAGGATAGTGGAATCTTTCGGAAGTTCTCGCAACTGGTTCGCCAGGCCACGTTCCAGAACCATGCGGACGGCTGAATTCGACCTTGGCTCCCTCAATGAGATGGGAGTAGCCGCCCATGCCTGGAGATAGCACGCTCCGACCAGAGCCGCCATCAGCGCCGGGACCACAACCCGCCACGGACGCGCGCGCACAATCGCCAGCGAAAAGTACACCGCCGCCGCTGAGAACACTGCAATGGCTGGTAGCAACTGCACTCCATAGCGCACGTTGTAATAGGAGTATGGATACCACGGCGGCATAAAGATCGGGATTCCTCCCCATGCAATCGAGACTGCATACGCGGCTATGGGAAACCAGAGCAGAAGCCAGTAGCGAAGCCCCGGACTGAAGAGCAGTACCAATGCCGTGCCTGCAAGCGCTAAGGGAAAGAACGTCGCTCCCGAGGGGCTCCACTCTCCCAGATTCAGCTTCGCCGCCTTTACAAAGTAGAGGGCGCCGATGTGGGGAGCATCCCATCCGGGATGATGCGCCTCTCCCGGACGCCGCGTTCGCTGCTCAATGCCTCTTGCAGAGTAAGGACCGGTAGCGAACTCCACGGGATTTCCATAGTAATAGGCGTTGTGCGCAAACCACAGGCCGGGCGCGGCTACAAGGATCAGCAGGAAACGCACCAGCGGCCCTTTCCACTTCCAGTGCCACATGAAGTGAGTTGCACTCAGCCCACGGCGTTTCGCTCCTACCGAAAACACCATGGCAGCCGCCAGAGTGAATGCCACGGCGGCATACCAGCCGTCATAGCGGATCAGCATCCAGGCCGCCAGGCACCACGCGCAGCGGCGCAGTGCTCGCCCGGCATGGGCGCTGTCGCGAGGGTCAGGCTCGGGAGCAAACTCGCTGTAGCCAAGCATGTTCTCCACGAACTGTCCGAAAAAAACCATTGCCCAGAGAAACGCCGCCAGACTCAGCGGCTCCGTCATGGCCGTGGATTGCAAATAGATCAAATTGGGATTGGCGGCGAAAACCACTGCTGCCGTCCACGCGGCAATGCGCGCTGCCGTGGAATCCGATCCCATGAACTCGAACCCATGCCGCGTCAGACGAAAAATGCCGAGCGTCGCTAGCACGTAGGCGACCATGGAAGGAATCGATCCCCCGACTCCGGTCTTCCACGCCCAATCGAAGAACACAAATGGCGCCATCAGAAGGTGCGACAGCGGGAGCCAGGCCGTGCCCAGTTGCAGAGGTCCGGGAGTACGGGAGTCCAACAACCGGCGCGCGATGTTGATGTGCGCAACCGAGTCGCCGTAGAGGAGAAAATCGCCGGAGCGCGCGTAATGCACGAACGCCGTCACCGAGACTACAAAGGTCAGGAAAGCCAATAGGATGTAGTCGGCGGCCAGAGTGCGGAGATAGCGAACCCAGAATTGGCGCATTGAGATGTGGGTTATGGTTGGCGCGTCATTTAGCACAAATCAAGGCTACATGGTGAAGGTTCTTCCACGCGTCGAAAAATGCGACGGGCCACCCAGCAAAAAATCATTCGCCAGCGATTCAATCGACATGATTACTGGCCGAGTTGAGACCGTTCAATCATCAGGAAAAATACACTTAATAAGACGAGCCACACCGCAAACCGGTTTCCATTGCGCCTCTTGCTCCTACCTGCAATTGCGTAAGCGATTCCAATGGGAACGATGACTGCTGATACTGCATACCCAAAGACTTCTGCATTGAAGATGCCTCTCGACCACGTCAATGCCTTTACAATTCCCAACAGAAATGAGAACCCAATAGCAAGCCATGCGAGAGCGCCAAAGCTTTGTCCCGTGGCGTTTCTTAAATGTGTGTTGGTCTCTATGCCATCCGACATATAAGCCCGTAGATCTTAACCAGAAACATCAAAAAAGGAGCTATCCCCTATGGCAGGTGCGACAGCTCCCTGAACATCTGGAAGCGCTCTTCGATCTGGTCGCGGGTAAGGTCGTAAAGCCTCTCGGGGCCGAAGCGTTCCACGGCAAACGATCCCATAACACCGCCGTAGAACATCGCCCGCTTGAGCACTTCGCGGTTCAGTTCGCCCTGCCCTGCGATGTATCCCATGAAGCCTCCAGCAAAAGAGTCGCCCGCGCCGGTTGGGTCACGAACTTCATCCAGCGGCAGTGCTGGAGCATGAAAAGGATGCGTTCCAATCCCGAATGCGCCCTCGCGGAAAAATACCGTCGCGCCGTACTCTCCATGCTTAATCACCAGTGCCTTGGGACCAATAGCAAGAATCTTGCGCGCGGCGCGCGGCAGGCTGGGGTCATTCGCAAGCTGCTTGGCTTCGCCGTCGTTGATCAGCAGGATGTCCAGCATGCGCAGCATCTCTACCAGCTCGTCGCGCTTGCCGCTGATCCAGAAGTTCATGGTGTCGCCGCCCACCAGGCTGGCGCCGTTGAGTTGCTTTCGCACGCTGGACTGCAAACCAGGATCCATGTTGCCCAGGAAAAGAAATTTGGAATCCTGGTACTGCGCCGGAACTTTGGGCTGGAATGTTTCAAACACGTTCAGGTGCGTGAAATGGGTGACTCGGTTGTTCACGTCCTCGCCATACTCGCCGCCCCAGTGGAAGCTCTTGCCCTTCGCCCTCTCCAGGCCATCAAGGTTGATGCCACGGCGAAGCAGGACCGACTCATGCTCCGCAGTAAAGTCCTCGCCCACTACGGCTACGATCCGTACCTGGGTGAAATAACTGGCGGCCAGCGCGAAGTACGTAGCGGAGCCACCCAGAATTTTTTCGGCCTCTCCGTAGGAACTCTTGATGGAATCGAATGCAACCGAACCGATTGCCAGAATGGACGACATTACGCGTACGTCTCCTGCCCTAGATATTTTATTAAAGATATTTACCAAGAATCAGTTTGAGCTTCTGCCGCGTTTCGGCAGAAATTTTACTGCGGTCCGTCAGGATGGCGTACTGCAGCGCTGACCCACACTTGCAGCCGCGTTCGCGAGGCATGCCCGCAACCGCATGCCGAATCACATTGCAGGCGTTAACAGCGTTCTGGTTCAGCACGGCTACGATCTGGTCCACGGTCACATCGTCGTGCGCCGGATGCCAACAGTCATAGTCCGTCACCATCGCAACGGTGGCATAGCAAAGTTCGGCTTCGCGAGCCAGCTTGGCTTCCTGCAGGTTGGTCATGCCAATCACGTCCATGCCCATGCCGCGGTAAACGTTCGATTCAGCGCGTGTGGAGAACTGCGGACCTTCCATGCACACATAGGTACCGCCGCGCTTGCCCACTACCTTGGCCTTGCCGCACGCGGCTTCCATGACCTTCATGACTTCCGCGCACACCGGGTCGCCGAAGGCAACGTGAGCAACCACGCCTTCGCCAAAAAATGTGGAAACCCGCTTCGAGGTACGATCAAAAAACTGGTCCGGGATGACGAAGTCCGTAGGCTTGTGCTCTTCTTTCAGCGACCCCACCGCGGAAAGCGACAGAATGCGTTCCACTCCAAGCTGCTTGAACCCGTAAATGTTGGCCCTGAAATTCAATTCGCTGGGCAGGATGCGATGTCCGCGCCCGTGCCGCGCCAGGAAGGCCACGCTGCGCCCCTCCAGCGTGCCCACAACGTAGGCATCCGAGGGCGCTCCAAACGGCGTCTCCATCGTGACTTCCCGCGTATCACTAAGGCCGGGCATGGAGTACAGGCCACTGCCCCCGATGATGCCGATTTCCACTCGCTCCAAGAGCCCATCTCCTGCAAAGATTCGTGAGTAGCAGAGAACTTCGGATTATACAGAACTGTTCTGGGTGGAAGCTTCGGTCTATGGAAGGCTCTTCAGCACCGCAGCCCTTACCTTCGCCGCGATTGCCGAATCGAAAGTTTCGATCGCGATTACATGCTGTCCGTGCACTTCGATGGAGACAGGCCCATCGCCAGTACGGAACTGCTCGCTATCAGGAATGATTGTCGCGCCTGGATACCGCTTGTCCACCGATGCACGATAGATGTC
>JBFXAV010000011.1:0-13942 GCA_050183935.1 Candidatus Korobacteraceae bacterium
TTCGTAGCTCATAACAGCTGCACCAAACTTGTCGCGGACAACACACGCTACACCACAGCACACCAAAGCAAACCACGCTCGGAATAGAGCGCTTTGCATCTTGCAGGTGTTTTCGAGCCGAGCGTAGATTCCGCGATTAAGCGGGGGCAGCGTTGGTTGAGGACCGACACGCCAAGGTCGTTTTGTTCCCCGGCGCTGCCGCCGCTGTTTGTCGGGCAAATACTACAACAGGAGAAGGAACATGGCTATACAGCAAGATCCATTCCGCCCCTTAAGGGCGCTTTCGCTTCTTGCGTGGATTGTTTACATCTGCTTGGCTTCGCCCTCGGCGACAGCCCAGAATGTGGTTGAATCCACCCGGCATTCTTTTTCATCGGAGCTGACACAGACATATCTGTCTTGGCCGCAACAAAAGGCGCAAATCATCCTGGACGCCGCTTGTAGAGAGCTGCGGGTTCATTTGAAGCCCACCCGACCCTTGCGGCCTCAGTTAGTGCTGGAAGTCGCAACAATCGATGAAGTGGTGGGAGATGAAAACAACCCAACCCACACTATCGTGCGCCTGTCGCAATGGGATGAAAGGAGGTTTGCTGTCGCCGCGGTTATAGCATGCCGCAATGCACTATTAAATCTGGACGAAGTAGTCACCATCGCCGAGCGTGCCATGCGCGTGGCGGCACGCTCCGTAATCTCCGTGAAGGAGCTTCAGCCCTCGAAGCGATCCCGGTAAACCGGAAAGATCGACACAGAAATGTCGCAAGGCGGAGAACAACGGCGGCAGCTATCCCTTCTTCAGTTCGGCCAGCACCTGGCGGGCTGCTTCCTTCAAGGTCTCGAACACCCCGGTTCCCTGGAAGGCCACAGCCTCAATCACCGGTTCACTTCGCTTCTGGAGGTCTTTTTTCAATTGTTCTGTCGAGAGGGCGGTGGGAAGGTCGCGTTTGTTGAGTTGAAGGACGTAAGGAATCTTCTGAAAGTCGTAGCCGTGCTCCTGCAGGTTTTCCTGGAGATTGTCCAGCGACTCCAGGTTGGCATCCATGCGCTCCTCTTGCGAATCCGCTACGAACACCACGCCATCCACTCCGCGCAAAATCAACTTGCGGCTGGCGTCGTAGAACACCTGTCCGGGCACCGTGTAGAGGTGAAAGCGCGTACGAAAACCCCGCACTGTTCCGAGGTCGAGGGGAAGGAAATCGAAGAACAGTGTGCGCTCGGTTTCAGTGGCAAGGGAGATCATCTTCCCCTTCTGCTGTTCCGCCGTTTTGTCGAAAACCCACTGCAAATTGGTCGTCTTGCCGCCCAGACCCGGCCCGTAATAGACGATTTTGCAGTTGATCTCGCGCGCTGCGAAGTTAATGAAACTCAATCCCTTGCCTCGAATGCCTCCCGGAATGCTTGTCCGCCGCTGAATCTTCTCCGGCGTGCGCAGGTCCCCGGTTGTGGGGAGATACCGATCCCGACTAGTCCAAGAGTTTAGTTTTTATACCACACGCAACGGACCGGCGTGACCTGCCGCTGACGGACAAGAGGGCTGCGACTTCGGTCAGGGGCCGAGCGTGCCATGGCAGTCTGCAATGCTACCGCCGCCGCGTGGGAACCGGATAGTACCCATCCTTGGCATAGATCTTCAGTTGCGGGCGGTGTACCAGCACCTCAATGGTACGGTAGGAACTCGAAGGCGAGGCTGGTGTGGAGTACCCTAGGGTGTACTGGTTGCGCGCTTCGCGGGTAATGCGCGCGTAAGCGTCTTCGATAGCCGAAACCGATAGCTCCGTATACACCTGCCCACCCGTAGCCGACGAATACCGGTGCAGAATGTTCGGAGTTCCGCCAATGCCGGGGATGTCGATCCGGTCCAGTCTCCCATATCCGGGAATCGCCGCCGAACCAACCGCCACCGCGTACAGGCTGATCTGGTTCGAGAGTAGAACCTTCATCACCTCACCGGAGGTGGTTTTGGAGCCGTATTCGTTTCCATCGCTGATCACGAACAGCACCTTACGCCGCGTGGGGTCGCGCTGTTCGAGATCAAGAGCGGCCTCCAAAATGGCGTCGTTGAGCACGCGCGAATCCCGGCGGATCACGCGGCCATTCGCGCCCGTAGGCGAACCACTGGGCGGAAGCGACGGATCTACCGGCCGGCCATTCACCGTTGGTGTAGGCATTCCCAGTGGCCCGCCTACCACCGGGACGCCGCCGGTTCGGCCCTGTTCCTTGCGGAGACGCGCCATGGAGATTGCCAAAATTTCCCCGGTTGCGGCTGTGAACTCCTGCAGCTTGCGAACCGTGCTGCCGTAGGTGTAGATGCCCACCTCGTCAAACTCACTGAAGGCGCCGATCAGGGCCGAAAGCGTCTGTTGAACACGGTTCACATCCGTGTCCGGCATGCTCAGGTCGAACACCACCGCCGCGGAAAGGGGAAACGGATCGCTGGTGAAGTAGGTGATCCGCTGCTTCTCGCCGTCTTCCATCACAGTGAAGTCTTCCCGCAACAGCCCGGCAATCAGTTGACCGTCGTCACTTTTAACAGTCACCGGAACCTGCACAAAGTTGACCTCTTTGGTGAGCCGGAAAAGATCCTCACGCCCCTCCACCAGGGGTACCGCGTTCTCTTGATCAGGCGTCTGGCTTCCGGGAGTCGCCTGCTGCGCGCCTGCTTCTGCCTCCCCCCCAGGCATTTCAGGCTCTGATCCAGGGGTATTCCGAGGCGATACGGGAACACTGGGCAATGGCGTTCTAGGCTTGCTCGCCGATGGGGCATTCACGGTCGGAGCAGCTGTTGCCTTGTCTGTACTGGAATTCTGCCCCCAGGCTGTGAGCACCAGCATCAAAACGTACGCGGGAAACCACAGGAAACCACGACCCGCCATGGAAGAATTATTCGGCATGCGATGCAATTTGCCCACCATTCGGGTTAAACAATATGGACCCGACTCGTTTAGAATAAACCCAGCGGGTGGTTTGTAGAAATCTTATGCGGGCTTTCCTCCTTCACCTTCGCCGCATCTTGCCAGCCTGCATGGCGCTGGTTCTACTCGCCACCGCCACTGCCCAGCAGCAGCCCGGGCAAACCCCTTCTTTGTCAGATGCCGACGAACCGCTTCAGACGCTCTCGGTGGACGTTAACGTCGTCAACATTTTCTTCAACGTTAAAGACAGGCGCGGCGCCCTGATTTCTTCGCTGAACCAGGATGAGTTCAGCATCTTTGAAGATGGCAAGCCGCAGGTCATCAAATATTTCGCCGCCGAAGCCAATCTGCCTCTTACGCTCGGCATGCTGATCGATACAAGCGTCAGCCAGGAACGCGTACTCTCCAGTGAGCGTGAAGTGGGAGCGGCATTCCTGCGCGAAGTGTTGCGCCCCAAGGACCTCGCCTTTCTCATCAGCTTTGACGTCAATGTGGACCTGCTCCAGGACCTTACCGCCTCCGTGGATATGCTGCGGGACGGCCTGAATCGCACCCGCGTCAATAGCGGCGGCGGTGGTGGCTCATTGCCCGGCATGGGTGGCGGTCCCTTCCCTGGATCAAATGTCCCCAAGGGCACGCTGCTCTACGACGCCATCTATTTGGCCACCCGCGAAAAGCTCGCCAGTGAAGTGGGACGTAAAGCCATGATCATCCTCACCGACGGAGCCGATCAGGGCAGCCGGAGCAGCTTGCAGGATGCCATCGAATCTGCTCAGAAAGCCGACGTGATGACCTATGTCATCCTGATCGCCGACCGTGGCTTCTACGGAGGCCTGGGCTACTCCGGCGACCGCGACATGAAGCGCCTCGCTGAGCAGTGCGGGGGCCGTCTGATTGAAGTCGGCAATAAACAGGACAAGCTCCGCGAAGCCTTCTCTCAGATTGCGGCAGAGCTGCGCAGCCAGTACAGCATCGGATACACTCCCACCAACACGGCCCGCGATGGAAAATTCCGCCAAGTGGAAATTCGCACCAAATCACGCGATTATCGCGTGCAGGCGCGCACCGGCTACTTCGCTCCGGGATTGTCGCGCTAGCTCACCTCCCAGCTTAGCAACGTAGAAACATAGCTGTCAGTGTCGCAGACCTTCAGTGAGTGTGTGTGAGAACTAACTTGTGCTGGTGCCCCACATCTGCCCGACTTTGGCAGATGTGGGCTTTTCACCCAACTGCACCCGGCCCCATCCCTCAAACCGGTGGCGCAGACCTTCAGGTCTGCGATCTTTACCAGCAAAAAGGAATGGGCTTCAGCCCCTGAGGTACCTTATCCAGCTAAACCTGCTATGGGGAAAGAAGTCTAATCCTTGGGAGCGAAGTAGCCGCGGCGGGCACGCACCCTCAAATCTTTGCCTCCGCCAACCGCGCGGATATCAATGGTCCGGAAGCGGCCATCACGGGTAAGATCGGCAGGACGATACGCAACTGCGTATTGGCTGCGCAACTCGCTTTCCAACTCGTAGAAGGCATTGGAAACGTCTTCCAGCTTCTGCGGGAAAAAGGCGCGTCCGCCGGTGCTCTCCGCCAGCCGGGTCAGCTCGCGATCTTCCTTTCCCCTCATTCCGGCAACGTTGGTGCTAATGGCGTAGATCACCACTTCGGCGCGCTGAGCAATGTCAATCACCTCATCGCGTGTGACGCGGCTCTGGTTGTCCTCGCCATCGGCCAGCAAAATGATCACCCGGCGCGCCGCGTTCCCCTCGCCGGACTTCATCAGCTTGTCGCGGCAGGAGTAATACAGCGCGTCGTACAGGGCGGTGCCGCCACCCGGCCGCAGCTTGAAGACGCCTTTCGCCAGCATTTCGGTGCTGTCGGTGAAGTCCTGAATCACGTCGTAGTTGCTGTCAAACCCCAGAACAAAGGCGCGGTCTGACCGTGGACGCACAATCTGGTTCAGGAACTCCACAGCCGCGTCTTGTTCGAAGCGGAAGCGGTCGCGGATGGAGTTGCTTGCGTCCACCAGCAGTCCTACGCGTAACGGCAGGCCCGTCTCGCTGCGGAAGTCCCGGATGGTATCCGCCGGTTTTTTGTCGTCAAGAATCAGGAAGTCCTCGCGGGTCAGGTTCTTCACGTACTTCCCATTTTTGTCCGTCACCGTGAACGCCACCACGACTTCGTCAACGGTGGTGCGAATGGTCTCCAGCGGCTCATTGTCATTGCTGGAGGGTGCGCTAGCCTGTTGCCCCCCCGTCGGCGCAGGGGGTTCTGTCGCCGGAGTTGCAGATGTAGCAGAAGCTGCAGAATCTCCCGGAGCTTCCGATACCGGGCCGTTCGAGTCTGTGCTCGGAACAGTCGGCGGCACGGGCGCGGGCTCTTCCGCAGCAGGAGGAGGTGGTGGTGGCGGAGCCTCAGCAGCCCGCCGCCTTTCCTCAAGGCTTCGCGATGGAGCCGAAGGCAACTGGCTGTTCTGGGCCCCGGCGTTCTGCGCCACCAGCGGCAGAGCCAGCAACCCGCAAAGAATCAGGCTGCGACCATACTTCATTGCTGTCCATTATATCCCCGGTTCGAGCAGGCCGGAGAGAGTTCCATAGAGATCAAAATCTGCCTCTCAGGATGGCAAATCCTGTCCACGAAGCTCGGCAAGAAAGTCTGCCAACTCCGGAGGTACACCGCTGCGAAACGTCAGCATTTCGCCCGTCGATGGGTGAGCAAGCTCAATTGCTGCAGCATGCAGAAAATTTCGGGGAGGAGCCGCAAGCTCCTGCGTAACCTTCCCTTTGCTTCGCGCCTTTGCGGCAGCCTCGGGCAAGCGCAGCACCCGTGGCGCGCCATAGAGTGTGTCCCCCACCACCGGATGCCCCAGTGACGAAAGGTGCACGCGAATCTGGTGTGTACGCCCGGTCTCGATGCGCAACTCCAGCAGTGTAAACTTGCCAAACTTCGATTCCAGCCGCTCCAGCACTCGATAGTGCGTCACCGCCTCGCGTCCCTGCCGCCGTCGCGTGGTCATGCGAGTGCGGCGCACGGAATCGCGGCTGATGGCGCTCTGAATGGTGCCTTGCGTTTTAGCCACCGCTCCGTGTACCAGGGCAATGTAGGTTTTCCGGACCCGGCGACTAGCGAACTGCTCCGCGAGCCTGCGGTGTGCAACATCGTTCTTCGCAACCACCATCAGCCCGCTGGTCATGCGGTCCAGTCGGTGAACAATTCCCGGACGCAGCTCGCCACCAACCTGTGACAGCACGCCAAAACGATGCAGCAGAGCGTTCACCAAAGTTCCGCGATTGCGCGCGTCCTCCGTCGCTCCAGCGCCGGCATGCACCATCATGCCTGCGGGCTTGTTGACGATAATCAAGTCGTCATCTTCATGCACCACGTCCAGCGGAATCTCCTCCGCCAGTGCTCGCAAGGGCGGCCGCGCTGCCGGGCCCAGCACCACAATCGCCTCGCCGCCATGCAACCGGAAAGAAGCCTTCACCGGCTTCCCGTCCACCAGGATTTTCCCCGATTCAATCAACTGCTGCACGCGCGCGCGGCTCACATCGGTGAGCGCAGCCGTCAGGAACTGGTCCAGGCGCTTCCCGGAATCCTCCTCCGACGCCTGCAATGTGGTGGGATTAAACATGAAGTCAAAGACGCAAGCCCTGCGCCGTTACTGTGCCGCGCGCGCTACGGCAGGTTGTTTCAGCTCGGCGCGGCGCATCCAGAGAATACCGCCAAGAATCACCATGCCAATCGAAATCAACTGGGTACCCGACATGGCTCCTCCGAAGACCGAACCGCGGTCAGGGTCACCGCGCAGGAATTCCATGAAGAACCGGGCAATGCCATACAGGAAAAGATAGCTTCCGATTACCTGGCCCTCAAACTTCTTGCGCGGAACCATCCACGCCAGAAGAAAGAAGTTCGCCAGCTCCACCGCCGCCTCCAGAAGCTGCGTAGGATGCAGTGCCACGTTGAGCGGCGTTCCCGAAACCTGGTTTGCTATCGGGCTGTGGAACACCACCCCCCACCAGGAATCCGTAGGTCTCCCGAAGCAGCATCCGGCGGCAAAGCACCCAATTCGCCCGATGGCATGGCCCAGGGCGAGTCCCGGAGCAAAGGCGTCGGCGGTCCGCAGCCACGGCATGTGGTTGCGCTGCATGTACCAGACGGAGGTCAGCAGCGCGGCAATCAGCCCGCCGTAGAACACTCCCCCGGCCTGCAGCGTCGCCAGGCTGAAAATCTCCCCGGGATTCTGCGAGTAGTAGCTGAAATCGTTGATGATCAGCAGTGCTTTGGCGCCCACAATCGCCGCTAGCACCACAAATACGCCCAGATCCCAGACACGATCTCCGTTGAGTCCCTGCCTTCGCGCCATGCGCACGGAAACCAGCAGCCCAGCGGTCACGCCAATAGCGACCAGCATGCCGTAGGTAGGCAGCGCGAACCTTCCGAGATGGAGTAGCTCTGGAAACATGGAGAATCTACCGGTGCCGTTCCGCGAAGACGCCCACTTTCACAGTGTAACAATAGTTTTCGGACGCAACCGCGCTACTGTCAGGGTGGTCCTTGGAAGGAAACAGAGAAGTCTCAGAAGATCCAAAGAAAATAACCGACCCGCGTGGCCGTGTGGTGGGCCGTCAATGAACCTGTCCCAGACAGGGGGGAACCCTCCGAGATCCTTTAGGCATTTCCGCATGGCGGAACATTGCACACCGGACCTTAATACGAGTCAGGCTCCCGTTCATTGAGGTGTTGGTTCAAAAAGCGGTTACCACCATCACCAGCTTTGCAGGCCGGCTACTCTTGCGATGCTAGGGATAGATGCTTAGAAAGGCAAGTGGGACTCGGCAAAATGTTGGCATTCTGCTTGCATTGCCCAAAGCAGGAAACCAGCGCTAAACGGCGCGACGGGTCTCTTGCAGGACCTCATCCAGGGCTCCGGAAAGCGAGGTGGTCCGCTGCTGAAGCTCGCCGGAGATGGCGTCATACTTGCGCTTCAGCACGTGGTACTCGTCGGCAATATTCAGCGCCGCAAGCACTGCCAGGCGAAGTGAATCCACTGTCGCCGTCTGCTCTGCCACGGCTCGCATCTTGGAGTCCACGTACTCTGCCAGCTTCGCGATGTACTCCGGGTCGGTGCCGCGAAGATGGTAGGCCTGGTCGAAAATTTCAACCCGGATGCTATTCACGCTAGCCTGGCTCAACGGCCCTCCAAATAGCAGAGTGCACCCCGCAGCCTCCAGCATTCGGAAAAGCCACAGCGTGCAAAGTGCTCAAGATTTTGCCTGAAACTATGAACCGATTATGACTTGGATTCTTCCGCAGTCAATTGATCAATTTGGCGCAGCATGTTTTCCACGCGGCCGCGCACCTCTTCCCGCTCTCGCCGCATGCCACCCATTTCCTTGCGCATCGATTCCAGCTCTTCCTCGCGCAGCTCCAGCTGCTCGCGCAGGCGTTGCGCATCCCGCTCAGCGGAGGCCTTGGCATCGCGCGCAGTCTTCAGCAGCTCGATGGTGCGGTAAACCTTCTCTTCAAGGGAGTGAAAGTCGTCGGCGGAGATCTCGGCGGTGGACTCGCTTACAGCTTTTACGGACATCAGTCAGCCTGCCTCACAA
This sequence comes from Candidatus Korobacteraceae bacterium, assembly GCA_050183935.1. Classification (GTDB taxonomy): domain Bacteria; phylum Acidobacteriota; class Terriglobia; order Terriglobales; family Acidobacteriaceae; genus DASZRZ01. Next base: position 8,510 of record JBFXAV010000011.1, read on the forward strand.
CATGGGATTCATGAATGCGAGCGCAGTATACTCCATCCTACGCTGTGAAAATCTATAGGCGAGAAGTCTTAACCACACCGCAAAACGCGCTCCTGCGCCAGCATTGCAAACGTTCAGCGCCTTCGCAACTCAATCTTCGCGTCCAGAAAAATATACCCTTCACGGTGGTCTGTGAGGCGCACTCGCACCCATCCGTCCTCTCGGCTGATGCGCAGCACTTCGGCCTCATCCCTTGGCCCCAGCACGGTCACTACCTGGTTGGGATTGCTCTCGTCCGGGATTTCCGGCTCCGCGTAAACGATCACCGCGCCCGTGATCACCACGCGGTAGGCACGGTCTTCATGGATATCCTTGATTAACATCGCCAGCAGCCCACCGGTGATCACGGCAAACAGCAGCAACCCGGCTTTGGCAATGGCAGGAGTAATGCCGGCACGCTTCATCCCGAACTCAGGCGCGCAGCCTGCCCCCCAGGGCCTCTACGGCTTGAAGAATTCTTGCGGTCCACTGCGCTACGTCGTCGTCCCGCAATGTCCGCTCGGCGGATTGAAATGTTGCCCGCATCAGTAAAGAGTACTGCCCGGCAGGAACATTGCCGCCACGAAAAATTTCTAGCGGACGCAGGGATTGAAGCTCATTGATAGCCAATTCCGCAACCACGGAACTGAGCCGCCCCCAGCTTACCGAATCCTCCAGCAGAAACGAGAAATCGCGCTCCACCGCCGGATAACGCGAGATCTCCCGGTACTGGGGCTCACGCAGGGGAAACTCATAGAGCCGTTCAAGATCGATCTCCGCAAGGTAGACCTCCTGCCGCAGCTTACGCTCCGCTGCCAAACCAGGATGGAGCTGTCCGAACCTCGCCACCACCGCGCCATCCAGAACTGCGCGCGCCGCGCGTCCTGCATGGAGGTACTCCACCGCCAGCGGCTCAAAGGTCAACGAGTGGTGCTCGAACGCAGAAAGCAGCGTTTCCACCACGCCTTTCAAGTCAAAGAAGGTATACGGCCGCGCGCCTTCATGAACGCTTCCACCCAATGCGTCACCGGTTGCGCCAATGGCAAGGGCTCGTGACTCGCCCACCGCCGCGCCTGCCTTCTCAAAGATGTGGCCGGATTCAAACAGCCGGACATTGGAATTGCCGTGATTCAGGTTCCACGCAAGCATCCCCAGCATGCCCGGCAGCATGGAGGTTCGCAGCGTGGGAGCCTCGTCACTCACCGGGTTCGCCAGTTCCACCGCGGACGCCGCTGAAAAGATACGTCCTTCCTCGCGCGAGAGGAACGCCAGGGAAACGGCTTCGTTGTATCCCAGCGCCAGCAGCGAGGAACGCAACCGGGCATTTTTCGCGGCTTCGGGCAACTGTGCCACGCCTCCGGAGAACGAAGGCAGTGTCGCGGGGAAGCGATCGAATCCATAAATCCGCGCAACTTCTTCAATCAAGTCAATCTCGCGTTCCACGTCGAGGCGCCAGCTTGGAACCTCCACCACAATCTCGCCCGATTGCTCAGCGAGTGCGGCGCGCGCACCGGCGGATGCGCTGGGACCCTGGGCATCCGTGGAAGCACGACTCGAAGACTTTGGCGCGGTGACCACAAAACCCAATTGCCGCAGGATGCGTTGAATCTCCTGCTCAGGTATGCTCTCGCCGAGCACGCGTTCCACCTGGCCGAGGCGCAACTGGATGCTGCCCCGCTCTGCCTTTCGTGGGTACGCGTCAATCTGACCACCCTCAGGCACGCCTCCGGCCCACTCGGCAATACGCTGCTCCACCAGCGCGCACGCCAGTGGGGTCGCCCCTACATCCGCGCCACGCTCAAAGCGGTGCGATGCGTCCGTGTGCATGCCGTGGCGGCGGGCAGTCTTGCGAATGGCGGCGGGATCAAACCACGCAGCCTCAATCAACACATTGCGCGTCTTTTCCGTGATCATGGTGTCGAAGCCGCCCATCACGCCCGCAAGTGCGACAGGTTTTAAGGCGTCTGCAATCACCAGGTCTTCCGGATGAAGAATGCGCTCCACGCCATCAAGAGTGCGTAGCTTTTCCCCCGGACGCGCGCACCGAACGATGATCTTGCCGCCTTCGAGAGTGTCGACATCGAAACAGTGTGTGGGATGCCCCATTTCCAGCAGCGTGTAGTTGCTGGCGTCCGTAACGTTGTTGATCGCTCTGGACTGCATCAATCCCAGCCTGCGGACCACCGCCTCTGGCGACGGCGCAACGCTCACATTGCGCACGATGCGTCCGGTATAGCGCGCGCAAAGTTCGGGAGCCTCAATCTGAATTGAAAATTGCGCAGAACCGGCCGCCCCCAGCTGGGCAGCGGAGCGTAGCTCCGCTTTCAGCGGCTTAAGTTCACGCCCGTAAATCGCGGCGCACTCCCGAGCTACGCCATAGTGATTCATGGTATCGACGCGGTTGGCAGTGAACTCCACCTCGTACACCGTCTCGCCGTCCGCCTCTTCGATGCCTTCAACAGCGGTGCCGGCGTTCGTAAGGTCGTCGCCAAGCTTCCGGTCATCTGCCGGGATGTCCACGAACTCGCGCAGCCAGTTGGGGAGAATCTTCATTGGGTCGTCATTCGCCGGTCGTTAATCGTTAGCGGCTGTCATCCCGAGCGAGTCCGAGCGACTGCAGGAGCGAGGCGAGGCGAGGGATCATGCCTTGTCTTCCCGAGCAACCCACTCTGATCCGCTTCTCTTTGCGTCAATCCGCGGCGAGCGCCTTTCTACGCGAACTGCTCCAGAAACCGCACGTCGCCCTGAAAGAACAACTGCAAATCGTTGATGTCCCACCGCAGCGCGGCGATGCGATCCACACCCATGCCGAAAGCAAAGCCCGTGACCTTGTCAGGATCGTAGCCAACAGCGCGGAACACCGCCGGATCCACCATGCCTGCGCCCAGCAGTTCGATCCAGCCGCTGTGCTTGCAGACGCGGCAGCCATCGCCGCCACAGAAGGGACAACTCAGCAGCATCTCGGCGCTAGGCTCGGTGAATGGGAAGAACGACGGACGGAAGCGCGTGCGCACGCTCGACCCAAACAGCGCCTTCATGGCATGGTCGAGAGTTCCCTTCAGGTCGGCAAAAGTAATTCCCTGATCTACAGCCAGCCCTTCCAGTTGGTGGAACATCGGGGAGTGCGTCGCATCCGGCGTATCCCGACGGTAGACGCGCCCTGGAGCCACGATCCGCACCGGAGTCTTGTGCTTTTCCATGTAGCGCACCTGCACCGGAGACGTGTGCGTGCGCAGCATCAGGCGATCGCGCTGTGGCTTCCCTTCTTGCCCGGCGATAAAGAGCGTGTCCTGGGTGTCGCGCGCCGGATGGTTGGGCGGAAAGTTCAGCGCCTCGAAGTTGTAGTAGTCCGTCTCGACCTCGGGACCTTCGGCCACGGAATAGCCCATAGCCTGGAAGACGCCAATCACCTCGTGCATGGAGCGCACAATCGGATGCTCCGCGCCCAGGGGACGACGCACGCCCGGCAGGGTGATGTCGACAGCTTCCGCCTGCAACCGCTGCGCAGCGGCAGAGCCTTGGCTGCGCTCACGAGCCGACTCCACCATCAGCTCGACCGTGCTTTTAAGCTCGTTCACACGGCGGCCGATTTCACGCTTGGCATCCGCCGGCGCAGCCTTCAACCACAATTCGTTGATCTGCGTTACCACCCCGGACTTTCGTCCCATCCAGCGATCGCGGAAGTCCTTCCACGCGCTCTCGCTGTTAATGGCCGCAGACTCAGCTTCCAGCGCCGACTTCAGTTCCGAGGCGGCTCGGTCCAGTGCCTCCGGCGAGTAGTCCTCGAGTTTGGGAACCGTGTTCATGGAAGAATTCGGCCATTGTGACATTGAGCCATTGCATCATGGAAACGTCGTGTAAAGACGCCTCAACAATGCAATGGCCCAATGGCGAATGACTTAGTGACTCAATCCTACGCTGCCGCGCTGCCCGCTGACTTCGCCTGGTCGCACAGCTTGGAGAATGCTGCAGGATCGTTCACAGCCAGGTCCGCCAGAATCTTGCGATCCAGTTCCACCCCAAGCTTCTTCAGCCCGTTGATGAACTTGCTGTAGCTCAGGCCATTCTGGCCGCAGGCCGCAGAAATGCGCACGATCCACAGCGAGCGGTACTGGCGCTTTTTCTGGCGGCGGCCCGCATAGGCGAACTTCAGAGCGCGCTCCACCGACTCCTTCGCGGAGCGGTACAACTTGGACTTTGTAAGGAAATAACCGCTTGCGCGGTCTAAGATTTTTTTGCGCTTGGCACGACGTTTCGTGCCGCGTTTTACGCGAGGCATGTGTCTGCTCCTTTTTGCTTTTACAACGGCGGCCACTCTTCCGGCTGCCCGGCAGCGCATTGGTCCGCGCCGCTCTTTTCGCGGCTGGAGGCAAGGAGTTGAGTTTGCCTCTTCACACGCAATTCAATTTGTAAGTACGCCGGACTTCAGGCCTGCGTACTAATACGGAATCATCCGCAGGACCTTGTCCGTATCCGCCTTGGAGAGGATCGTGCACTGGTCCAGCTTGCGCTTCCGCTTGCGCGTCTTGGTAGTCAGGATGTGACGTGCGAACGCGTGCCCGCGCTTCACCTTTCCCGTCGCGGTCTTCTTGAAGCGCTTCGCAGCGCCGCTATGTGTCTTCATCTTCGGCATTGAAATTTTCCTAAGTGCGTCAGTAATCTCGGTGGGCTGGACTTGCAGAGGTGCGAATCTTGCGCTTCGCTCAACTATCCCAACGACCGACTTTCAATCCTTCGACTTCGTTACGCTCCGCTGGCCTGCTGCGCTCCACCCGCTGGTGCTGGCTGCGCCTGCTGGGGCTTCTTGGAAGGCGCCAGAATCAAGTGCAGCGTGTTGCCTTCCTGCCGCGGACGAAACTCCACAATCGCCTTATCGCCCAGGTCCTTGATCAACCGTTCCAGAATCTCGCGCCCCAGACTTTGCCGGGTCATTTCGCGGCCGCGAAAGAAAATGGTCGCCTTGACCTTGTCACCCTCATCCAGGAAGCGGAGCACGTGGTTCTTCTTGGTCTGGTAGTCGTGCTCATCCACGTTGATGCGAAACTTGACTTCCTTGACGGTGATAACCTTCTGGTGCTTCTTGGCTTCGCGTTCCCGCTTTTCCTGCTGGTAGAGGAACTTGCCGAAATCCATGATGCGCGCCACCGGAGGCTGCGCGGTAGGTGAAATCTCCACCAGATCCAGGTTCTTTCCCCGGGCAATCTTGAGCGCTTCAAACGGGGGCATAATGCCCAACTGCTCTCCCTCATCGTCAATGACGCGAAGTTCGCGTGCGCGAATACGCTCATTCGTGCGAATAAAACGTTTGTCGATAAAAACCCTCCTGGTGAAACCTGCAAAATTATAGCACGCATCCCAGCCGTACCCCGGCCTCTCAGCAGCACAACTGTTGCCATGCAACCTGCTGATGCAAAT
>JBFXAV010000012.1:0-13383 GCA_050183935.1 Candidatus Korobacteraceae bacterium
ACTGGGAATTTCAACTCCCTCACCTCCTGCCATCTCAGCGGACGTACTCTCAAGAAACTGAGGTGAGATAGCTACCAGTAAAGCCTCTCCGGGATCTTCGATTCTCAGCCGCTCGATGGTTCCGGGGGTAAGGAAACAGAAGTCTCCCGGAGTAAAGGTGTCGCTACGAATCCGCTCTCCCAGAAGCTTGAAATCGATGCGCACCGGCTGGCTCATTCGCAACGCGATGCGGTACCCACGGCACGATTGCTCAAACCATGGTCGGCGATCATGGCTGCGCTGCATGATTTCAAGAACATCGCTCCACGGGGCATTGGTACTGAAAAGGGAAATAGAGGAGTCGAGGGTGGGCGTGGAATCGACAAATCTCGCGACCAAAGCGCCGCCTGCTGCCCACAGGCGGCCAGAGTCCCCCCGGATTGACTTGTGCTTTGTAGATCCTTGCATCCGTACTACCTGACAGTGTTGACAGTGGTGCTCGCCATCCCGAGCGCCGCAGAATTCCAGAGCCGGTTGAGCGTTTCTGGTCAGGTCGACCGCACACGCGCTCAACATTTTACACTGTGCAAAAGCTGGTGTGGTTTGGAGCCCTGAGCCGAAGTGATCATCGGGGCAATTTTTAGAGTGTAGTAGGGATGCAACATGAGGTTTCTCGCCTTCTACCTAAGTTCCAGTTTCGGCGTGGGATACGCCACAATTCAGCAAGAAAACGAAAGGCAGATTTCGGTGGGAGCGCCAGAATTGCGGACGCCACCGGGCAAGCGGAGTTCGTAGCCTCGTTGGCATGGCGGGAAGTGCCTCCACGCGATGACACCAACGCCAGCGACATCGCCCATGATTGTGTCAGCTGCAAACCTACCCACAAAAACGACACGAAAAACGGATGCAGTTGGCTTCAAAGCGTCGCCCGTTACGGGTGGCTGAATGCAAAGGAGAGTTGCAATGAAACGCATCGCATTCACATTCTTGTTGCTGTTAGCGCTGGCGCTTTCGGCCGGCGCTCAAACGGAACAGCAGATTTCGGGAACGGTCCTGGACGCCAGTGGCGCAGCGGTACCGAATGCTACCGTCACCATTACAAACGTCGGAACCGGAGCGACACGCACCACGACCGGCAACAGCGAGGGTTACTATGTTGTCGCAAACCTGCCACCCGGTATCTACAACGTGGCGGCGACGGCGCCGGGATTCAAGCGGTTCGTTTCACAAAATGTAATTTTGAGCGTCGGATCTAAGCCCAGCGTTAACGCTTCGTTGGCAGTGGGCGAAGTTTCGGAAACCGTTGAGGTCCAGGCGCAGGCATTGCAGGTGGAGACTACCACTGGCGAGGTTGGTCACCTGGTTACCTCGACCGAAGCCATCGGCCTGCAATTGAATGGTCGTAATTACGTCCAACTGGTGGGACTCGCGCCGGGTACATCGACGACGTACACAAGCAGCTTCCGAGGTCTCTACGGACCCTTCGGGAACAACGCCGCCGCGCATTCCGTGAATGGCACCCGACCCGACTCGGCAACCTTCCTAGTCAACAACGTTGACAACAAAGATCCCGGCGGGCCCAGCAGCAACAGCTATGTGAACGTTTCACCGGATTTCATTGGAGAGTTCAAGACCATTGCCGCCAGCCAGAGCGCGCAATACGGGTTGAATTCCGGCCCAACCGTGACTATGGTGCTCAAGAGTGGAACGAGGGAGTTCCACGGCACGGCCTACGAATATTTCCGAAATGATGCCATTCAGGCGCGTTCCTTCAATTCTCCCGCCAAGAAGCCACCGTTGCGGTACAACAATTTCGGATGGAGCTTAGGAGGGCCCGTGACAATTCCCGGCGTTTTTAACGACGAGAAGGACAAAGTCTTTTTCTTCGTCGGGCAGGACTTCAAGCGGCGTCGCGCTGCCGACATTGTTGCCTTAAACGTTCCCACGCTGAATGACCGGCAAGGCATTGGCGTTCTCAATATTGGAGAGACGCCGGATCCCACTGGGCAGCGCCTTGTTAATCTCTATCCGCTTCCCAGTGCCCCTGGAACGTGCACCGGCGGCAACTTCTGCTTTCAACGGCCTGAGCCGCTAGATGTCAACGAATACATCTTCAAGGGTGACTACATTATTAGTGCTGGCCATTCTATCAATGGCCACTTCATGTACGACGGAAACAAATTGCTGGGAGGCACGAACTTCCCGGCCAACGACTTGTTTCTTTTCGATCGCACCATCCCGGGGTTCAATGCCGGCGTGCAGTGGACCGCAGTCGTCAACCCGACGACGGTGAACACGGTCACGCTCGGGTTCGCTGGAAATCGCATTACCGAGAAGCAAAACATCCGGCCAAACCCGGCCTTCGGTTACACCACTACTGAAAGTGTGTTGAAGGCCACCTACGGGCTGAACTATCCCACGATCTTCAATGCAACCCACCCGCTGTGCCCGAACGGAAGTTGTAGTTCCGTTATTCCGACAGTTCAGATTGCCGGCTTCAGCAACTTCGCTGTTACTCCGCTTTCGTTCGACAACGTGACCAGAACGTTCACGATCAAGAACGACTTTTCCAAAGTTCTGGGGAACCATACCCTTAAGACTGGTCTCACGGTACAGCGCGGACGGAAGAACCAGGACACGTTGCCCGCATTGAACGGTACTTTCTTTTTCCAGGGAACCGGGAACGCCAGCGCAATCGCCAACGCTCTACGCGGCAACTTTTTCACTTATACGGAGGGAGCGGTCATTCCGCAGGCGTGGGCTCGCTACACCAACATCGAGCCCTACGTGCAAGACGATTGGAAGGTAAGCCAGCGATTGACGATGAACCTTGGACTCCGTTGGGCCTATCAACCCCCGGTCTATCTGGCGCTCCACAACGGCTCCAGTTTCCTGCCGGAGTTCTATGATCCTGCTAGGGCTCCAATCATTGCGGCCTCCGGACCGAATGCTGGCCAAATCGTGAGTGCTCCCGGCACTTACGATCCCTACAACGGTCTGGTGATTGATGGATCCGGTTTTCCGGAGAGAGCGGAGCCTCTTGTCCCGGAATCCATTCGCACCGACCCTGCGGTCCTGGCTCTCTTCCGTGACCAGCCGCAGGGATTTGCCAATACAGACTGGAACAACTTTTCACCGCGAGTCGGCTTCGCCTATGACATCAACGGCAAGCAGACCACCGTAGTGCGCGGTGGATTCGGGATGGTGTACGAGCGCATCCGCACCACTGCGGCGAATGCCACCTCGACAAATCCTCCATTTGTCAGCAATGTGCAAGTACGGAACGGGCTGGCTAGCAATCCGCCGGGCGGCGCGGCGCCACGTTTACCGGTTTCGATTAACCGCGCAATCGATCCCAACCTCCGCAACCCACAAGTCCTGAATTGGACACTGGGAGTGCAGCAATCGGTTGGCGAGAGCACGGTTTTCGACATTTACTACGCCGGTTCACGCGGCAACGATCTCACCTACTCCCAGAACATCAACCAGCTTCGGGAAGGCACCATCCAGGCCAATCCCGGAGTGAACCCCAACGCACTGCGGCCATACAAAGGATACACGGATATTTTCATGCTGACCAACGGTGGCATCTGGAACTATCACTCGCTGCAGACGCAGTTCCAGAAGCGCATGCGAGACGGCGGAAACATCCGCGTGTCCTACACGTGGTCGAAGAACCTTACAGACAGCTATGACGCGTTCTACGTTCCCATGGACAGCTACGACATCGGGCGAGACTACGGTCCGGCGCCGTTCAACAAGCCTCACGTTCTGGTCCTCAGCTATAACTATCCACTGCCGTTCTGGCGCACAGGTGGTGAGTGGTACAAGAAGGCATTCGGCGGATGGTCTGTGACGGGTATCACGCAGTACACGTCGGGTTGGCCGCTCAACGCCTTCATTGCGCAAGATACCGCGGGTGTAGCGAGCAATCCTGGAACTTCGATCACCATTGATGGCGGCGGGGCCGGAGGTTTCAACCAGCGCGCCGATCTCATCGGCGATCCCTACGCCAATACCAACCGCATCCAGCACCTCAACCCTGCTGCCTTCGCGGTTCCTCCGGCAGGGAGATATGGCAATGCAGGCCCGTTCGCCTTCCGCGGGCCGCGCATCAGCAATTGGGACATCACCGCGGCTAAGGATTTCCGGATTACCGAACGGGTCAATCTGAACTTCCGGGCCGAGATGTTCAATGCCTTCAACCATCTCTCGTATGTGCGCGTGAACAGTCAAGTGGGAACGGGAACGTTCGGAAGAGTGAACGGCGCGACCGATCCCAGAACGTTCGAGTTCGCCTTGCGGCTCACGTTCTAGTTCCGGCAACCCGGCCCCGGGAGGTCTTGCCAACTCCCGGGGTGGTCGCACTTCGTCCGCCGCGTTAGAAGAAGCATCGCGGTGATACATTGGCGTTAGTGTGTAACGCTGGCTTGGGCGCTGGTTTCAGCGGAACTGGAGTTGTGCTTTGGCGCCGACTGCGATCTCGGTTCGTTTCGATGAGCAGTTAAATGCGAGGACTTTCAGCCAACAATTGCCGACATGGGACTGCCAGTAGTTTGCAGTGCTGACTTGCGGACAATCGTTTCGTTCATGCTGGACTACGAACCGGGGTCATTTGTTGTCATCTCCTACCAATTCGGCAGCATCAGCATGGCTGTGTAGTGACTTGTCTCGCTGAACACACAAGAAAGTACGCAGCTTCGCGCCTGTAAGTTCTTCTTCGCTGGTACCCCACTTACGCTGATTATTGAAAAGACACCACCTCAAAATTGAGCAAGAAAACGAAAGACCCTCCCATGCAGAGTAGGTCAATATTCCACTGCCCACTTCTGCGCCATTAACAGGTTCCTATAACTCCAGACGCTGCCCTGCCAACCTGGTGCAGGCTGGAAAATTGCTGGAGCGTGCATATTCGACAGGCAACTGTGGAAATTTCCGGAGTCAAAGCTTCACAAGGTTTTCGTTGTTGGATTTTTTGGGACATATGCTTCTTCCGCCGTCGAAGCGGGAGAGGTCGTAGTGAATAGAAATGAAGTGCAAGAGGGAGAGTACGAATGAATCGCGTTGTATCAATTTTTCTGGTTTTCTGCCTGTTTGCTGTCGCGGCAGGCGCCCAATCCGTTACCGACCAGCAAATTTCAGGAACAGTGCTGGACGCCAGTGGCGCGGCCCTGCCCAATGCGACCGTCACCATCACCAATGAAGGAACAGGCGCTACCCGTTCGACCACCAGCAATGCCGAAGGGTTCTACGTTGTCACCAACCTTCCCGTAGGCACATATACAGTCGCAGCCACTGCTACCGGCTTCAAGCGCTATGTTGCCCAAGGTGTAATCCTGAACGTTGGCGGCAAGCTTGCTGTCAACACTCGTCTGGATGTCGGTGAGGTTTCGGAAACAGTCGAAGTGCAGGCCCAGGCCCTGCAGGTGGAAACCACAACCGGTGAGGTGGGCCATCTGGTAACCGGGACGGAAGCAACGTCGCTTCAGTTGAACGGACGCAACTTCGTGCAACTCGTTGCGCTCGCTCCTGGAGTTTCCACGACTTACACCAGCAGCTTCAAGCTGTTTGGTCCTTTTGGCGTGGTGGGCGCGGCGCAGTCTGTGAACGGCAGCCGCCCGGACTCTTCCACGTATCTGGTGAACGGCGTGGATAACAAGGATCCCGGCGGTCCCAGCAGCAATAACTACGTCAACGTTTCGCCGGATTTCATCGCCGAATTCAAGACAGTAGCGGCGGCGCAGGGCGCACAGTACGGACTCAACTCCGGCGCAACCATTGTCACCGCCCTCAAGAGCGGCACGCGGGATTTCCACGGCAGCGTGTACGAATACCTGCGCAATGACGCGATTCAGGCGCGCTCCTTTGGCCTCACCACCAAGCCTCCGCTGCGCTACAACAACTTCGGATGGACGTTGGGTGGTCCTGCGTTTATCCCCGGTAAATTCAACTCCAATCGCGACAAACTGTTCTTCTTTGTCGGGCAGGACTTCAAGCGCAGAAGGTTTTCGGAAGTCGCCTTCATGAACGTCCCCACACTGGCGCAGCGCCAGGGAGTTGGCGTTTTGCAACCCGGCGACGTGGTGAATGCCAATGGCCAGGCACTGGTCAATCTTTATCCGGAGCCTAACTTCACCGGTCCAGGTGGTAACTATAGATTTTTGAATGTTCAGCCGCTGAACGTGAATGAATACATCCTGAAGGGCGACTGGATTATCAACGAAAAGAACACGATTTCCGGCCAGTTCCTGCACGATGCCAACTCATTCGTCGGCGGACAGTTGAACACAGTAATCTGGGACCGCATCATTCCTGGAACTTTGAGCGGAGTCCAGTGGACCAGTATTGTCAGCCCCACTACGGTGAACACGTTCCTGGTTTCGTTTTCCGGGAACGTGATCAAGCAAAAGCAGGGCATTCAGGGGAATCCACAACTTGGTTATGGCGACTACTCTCGTGCCGCCAACGGGATTACGATCCCGGCCTTGTTCGGGCTTCCGTCCGCCGGGGCGATTCCCACGGTGCAGATTGCTGGCTTCACCTCGCTGACCACTCAGCCCATTCAGTTCAGCAATTACACCCGCAACTACATGTTCAAGAATGACCTCTCGAAGGTTGTGGGGAACCACACGCTGAAGGTAGGTATTGTCCTGAACCGCGGAAGAAAGAACCAGGATAACCCTACGAACGACAATGGTACGTTTGCCTTCAATACTGCTGCTTCGAACTCAACAGGTAATCCTCTTCGAGACGCACTTTTAGGGCGATTCTTCACCTACACCGAACGTCAGGCCGTTCCGCAGGCATGGCATCGCTACTGGAATATCGAGCCATATTTTCATGATGACTGGCGCGTCAGCCAGCGTCTAACCCTGAACGCGGGAGTTCGCTGGGCCTATATCGAGCCTTCTTATCTTGATCTCGGCAACGGCTCGAACTTTATGCCTGAGCGTTTCAATCCTGCGCGCGCGCCAGTCATCAACAATGCTGGAGCAATCACGAGTGCCCCCGGCACCTACGATCCGTACAACGGACTGGTGCTCACCGGCGATGGATTTCCGGACAGGGCTCAAAGCAGGCTTCCATCGTCTGTGCTGAACAACCCGGCGATTCTGGCATTGTTCGATGACAGCCTGCCCAAGGGCTACGCGAATACAAACTGGGGTAACTTCGCACCTCGATTCGGTTTCGCTTATGACGTGACTGGCCGCCAGACCACCGTGGTACGTGGTGGATTCGGTCTCACGTTTGAGCGTATTCGCCCCAATGTGATTAACGGCACAACCAACAATCCGCCATTCGGCGCCACTGTGGAAGTCCGCAATGGGAATGTAGACAATCCGGGGGGAGGAACACTTTCCAACCCTGTTCCCTCGATTGCCCAATCCATCGACCCTGATCTGAAGCCGCCGAGAATCATGAACTGGACTCTCGCGGTTCAGCAGTCGTTCTGGGACGGTGGCGTTTTCGAGATTGGTTACGGCGGCTCGCGTGGTGACCAGATGACTTACGCGCCTAACATCAATCAACTTCCGATGGGCACCCTGCAAGCTAACCCCGGCGTGAACGCGAATGCTTTACGGCCTTATCGCGGCTATGCGGATATTCAACGCATGGCAAATGGCGCCGAATACAGCTATCACTCATTGCAAACGCAGTTCCAGAAGCGCCTGCAGGGGGGCGGTAATATGCGCGTATCGTACACCTGGTCGAAGAACCTGACCAACGCGCACGATGCCTTTTACCAGCCTACGGACAGCTATAACCTGAACCGCGATCGCGGCTTGGCCTACTTCAACAAGCCGCACGTTCTCACGGTGAGCTATAACTATCCACTCCCGTTCTGGACGTCGGGGAGTGAGTGGTACAAGGTCGCCTTTGGCGGATGGAGCCTGACAGGCATTACGCAGTACAGCTCGGGATGGCCGCTGAATATCACCATTCCGAATGACCGTGCGGGTGTTGGCGGTAACTTTGGTTCCAACACCAACATTGAAGGAAACGCCTTTGGTGGTGTTGGTCAACGGCCAAACCTGGTAGGTGACCCCTATTCCGGAACATCCCGAATTCAGCATCTGAATCCGGCTGCCTTTGCGAATCCCACACTTGGGACCTATGGCAACTTGATGAAGCACTCCATTAAGGGACCGCGCATCAACAACTGGGATATCACACTGGGCAAGAACTTCCGTCTCCGCGAAGGAATCAACCTCGATTTCCGTGCAGAGGCGTTTAACTTCCCCAATCACCTGTCGTATACGGCAGTCCAGACTGTATTTGGACAGGCCAACTTTGGCCAGGTGACGGGCGCAACCGATCCCCGGACGTTTGAGTTCGCGTTACGTCTGACGTTCTAGGATGAGCAACCTTGGCCGTGGGAGAATCTTCTCAGATTCTCCCACGGCCACTTTCACTTCCTCTCAACCGTCAGTGCATTTATGGGCATCGCATGACGTGGTACATCGCGTTCGCCCGCCGTCGCGATGAACACAATCGCGGAAAAGGATCGGGTAGCAACTTTGCCCCTAATCGATTTCATTCCGACGGCGTTCAGCACAGGGGCTTTCAGCCACGGGTCCTTCAAGCCCCAAGCTCACACAGCAGCTAAGGAGTAATGGTATGTCCAATGTTTCTCGACGCAATTTTCTCGGCGCGGCGCTGGCCGCCGCTGCCGTTCCGAAGCTAGCGGCTGGAGCCGCGCCTGCTCCGCAGACGGCGCGCAATGGAAGGCGGCTGCGGGTGAACTTTACTCCCGGAGGGCACACGTCACCCTTGCATCTCTATGCCATGTTCGAGTCCCCGCTGTACCAGGACATGGAAACCATGGTGGTTGCCCATCCCAATGCCTTCGTGGACCTCAGCCAGGTGGACGTTGTTGTCACCAATGACTGGATCACTGGCGGATGGACCGAGGCGGATCGCCAGCTCATGACCAAGTACGTCGAAGCCGGCAAGGGGCTCGTGGTCCTGCATCACGCCGTGGGAACCAATAATAATGAATGGCCGTGGTGGAGCGAGAACGTCACCGGCGTCATGCTGTGGAACCCTGACGTCCCGGGCATGAAGACACAGGCCAGGCTGAAGCAGTTCCCGCGGCAGACAATCCGCCCGGTAGGGAATCATCCTATTGTGCGCAACATGAAGCCATTTGAACTTCCCTGGGATGAGACTTTTCCAAACATGTGGCTTTCGCCGAAGGTTACTCCGCTGATCGAGTCTGATGATCCGCACATGGTGAATCCCGTGGTCGGATGGGTCGGTGTGCATTCGAAGGCCAAGGTGGTGTGCCTGCAGCCGGGGCACACGCGCTGGGCCTGCCAGGACCCGAATTACCAGCGGCTCGTTCACACTTCGATTTTATGGGCGGGAGGCAAGCTGTCGTCCTAATCGGACACAACCGGAAAACACATGACAATACAGAAAACATCGCAGAACGACCAAAAATCCAGGCTCTCGCGGCGCAGCTTTCTCGCTACCAGCGCGGCAGCAGGAGCAATCGCAGTTGCAGCGCCGTCTCTGGCGTTGTCTCAGGCCGCCGAGCGGGCAGAGCAGTTTCCTAAGTGGCAGCTGTGGGTCCAGCTCACCGGTGGAGGCAAGCCGTATCCCGCAACGCTCCAAGAAATGTTTCTTGACCCGATGTTCCTCGAAATGGAGGTTTGGCCCATCGACCAGCCGGCATCATACGCGGCACTGGTTCCTCAGACTTCCGCGGGCCCTGGCGCAGCACCCACAGCTCCCGTGCGCACTGGCCGCGGAGCAACTGGTGGCGCACCCACCGAACGAGAGGAGCCCAAAGACTATCCCTGGGAACCCAGCGGAGGCCGCCCGCATCCCGGCTATGACGTAATGGTGCTCAACGACCAGTGGGACTGGCCCGAAGCCACGCGCAAGCTGGCACAGCAGGCCGTAGAAGCAAAACGTGGCTTCGTTCTGCTGCACCATTCGCTTGGTGACAACCAGGACTGGCCGTGGTGGTACCAGGAAGTCACCGGAGGACTGCTGGTGCTGAACGATCGGGACGGCATGAAGAAGTCGTCTATCACCCGGAATGCAAAGCTGGACGTGAGACCAGTTGGCAATCACCCCATCTTACGTAACGTGGAACCGTTCACTGCGGTCAACGAAGAAGCCTACCAGGGGATGTGGCAGTCGCCGAAGATTACCCCCTTGCTCCAGACTTCCACTTCCGGCAGTGACAAGGTCGTGGCATGGGTTGGACCCAGCACGCAAACGCGCGTGGTCTGCATCCAACTGGGTACCTCCCGCGAAACACACCGCAACCCAAACTTCCGCATGCTTGTCCGGAACTCCATTTTGTGGACAGCGGGACGGTTGGTTTAGGCCGGGTCTACTCGCAAGCAACGGTGTACGGAGCCCTGAGAATTGGCTGCATCTCGGGGCTCCGCACCTTTGTGGCGAGGTGCGGTAGGTTAAGATAGTCCATAGTTCCTTTCGGGATTTCGCCAATCGGCGGGCAAACTTCTTCGTCCCCCTCATTGGTTTCTGCCCAGAGAGTTTGAGTGGGCGCGAAACGCACGCCGGTTCGCGCCGGAGATAATGTCCTCAACTGCGAAACCTGCACTGTCCGGCCGTGCCGCGTTCTCCCATCCAAGTTTTTTTCAGTACCAGCTTGCCCGCTTTTTTATCGTCCTTACCCTGGAGATGCAGTCGGTTGCCGTCGGCTGGCAGGTTTACGAGAT
The DNA here is from genome assembly GCA_050183935.1 of Candidatus Korobacteraceae bacterium. Lineage (GTDB taxonomy): Bacteria > Acidobacteriota > Terriglobia > Terriglobales > Acidobacteriaceae > DASZRZ01. The sequence continues at coordinate 10,680 of JBFXAV010000012.1, forward strand.
CACCCGCGAGCCTTTTCACCTGGGGCTTGTCGGCCTGTTGCAGTTCCTTCCAATGTTTGCGCTATTCCTGTTCGCCGGTCACCTGGCGGATGTTATGAACCGCGTCAAACTGCTCACCATTTGCTATGGCGGGTTTGCTGTTTGCTCCTTGTTGCTGCTGGTGAGTACTCTCAGCGCACCTGATTCGGTGTATCCCATCTATGCCGTGCTGGCCCTGGTGGGCGTAGTGCGCGCCTTCTCCGGACCTGTAAGCCGCGCGTTGCTTCCCCAGTTGGTGCCAGACGAGGATTTGCCAAACGCCGTGGCGTGGAACGGAACCTTTTTCCAGGCGGCGACGATTCTGGGCCCTGCCATCGGCGGCGTCATCTATGCGCTCTTTCGCGGAGCCTCTTCCGTGTATGTGCTGGCTATCCTCAGCGCCACGGCTGCCATGGTCTCCACTTTGCGCATTCGCACCCGGCCCATGCCGCTTCGCGAGCGCGAACAGACCAGCTTGCGAACCGTGCTGGCAGGCCTGCGCTACATTCGCGACCACCGCCTGGTGCTCGGCGCAATATCCCTGGATCTGTTTGCTGTCCTGCTGGGAGGAGCCGTGGCATTGCTGCCGGTATTCGCGCGAGAAATTCTGCACACGGGCCCCTGGGGGCTAGGAGTGTTGCGCAGCGCCCCCGCCGTGGGTGCTGTTGCCACGGCGATTTTTTTGGCGTATCAGCCACTGCGCAGCCGCGCCGGAGCCATCATGCTCTGGTGTGTTGGCGGCTTCGGAGTATTTACCGCAGTCTTTGGACTTTCACGCAGCCTTGCGCTCTCGTTTGTCGCCCTCTTGCTGGTGGGAGCCGCCGATATGGTCAGCGTGGTGGTGCGGGCCACTCTTATTCAGCTCGCCACCCCGGATGCCATGCGCGGTCGCGTCAATGCCGTGGAGTTGATCTTCGTTGGCGCCTCCAATGAGCTTGGCCAGTTTGAGTCAGGGCTGGCGGCTCATTGGCTCGGGCCTGTCCCGGCTGTAGTGCTGGGGGGAATTGGAACGATTGCGGTAACGCTAATTTGGGCGTGGCGATTCCCGGAATTGCGCCGGGTGAACCAGCTCACGGACATAAGGGTTTGAGGGGGACGGGCATCGTTTGCGCTACGCGTATGCGGCGCTGCAAGCACGCCTGCCGCTGGTCGATCCCTAGATGTCCCTGCCGAACGCTTCGCCATGCAGCTCCGGCGCCGGACGGATTCCCGCTACTCTTCCGATCAGGCCCGCTCGCGTGGAAACCGCCATCTTGGTCATCACCAGCCGCAGGAATGCCTTCACGGTGTTCGGGCTGATGCTCATCTTCTGAGCGATCTCCTTGCTGGTGAGCCCTTGCAGCAGGTAACCGACGGCCTCGCGCTCCCGCACTGTCAGGTTGAAGCGGTTGGTGATCTGGTGAAGCATCACCTCCGGCGAGCTCGCCCGCTCCAGCAGCACCGCCATGGTTCGGTTGGCGTTCTGCCCAGTCATGTCCAGTGAATAGCGCGTGCAGGTGTACTGGCGCCGTCCGGAAACAAACTCGCGCGTTTGGCGGCCTCCGTTGGCGGCTTCGAGCTTGAGCCGTTCGGGCAGCTTTTCGAGTAGCAGGGTCACCGTCTTTTTTGCGGTGGACGGCTTCTCGGGAAAGGTGAGAATCTGCACCGCCTCCGCGTTCCAGGCGATGGGCATCATGGACGAATCCAGCAGGATCAATCCGGGCAGCGATACTGAGGGAATTCGAGTTGTCTTGTGTGCTTGCTCTGCCATAGTTGAGTCCGTTCTGCGAGTCAGTTGACGGCCTGGGCCGCTGAGTTCTCCGCTGTTGAGTTCTGCCAGCCGGCCCTGGGACCGGCTGGGGTTCTTGCATACTGTCTAGTTCACGTTGCCCGTGAGCCTCGTAAGCGGAATTCCGCTGACTGTCGGCGTGCTAAAGCCGGCAGGTTCGGTCAGTTGCAGCAACGTAGTGCCGATTGCTGTGGGACGGAATGTGAATACAACACCGCTGGATCCACCATTGATGGGTTGGGTGTTGGGATTATTCGGATCGGGACCGCCGAGCACCATGCCAACCGATGGCGTGCCGCTGATCACAGAGACCGGTACAGTCAGACCTCCGCGAATTGCCTGGCTGCGCACCGGCGCCAGCGTGACCGGGTCAAGCTGCCACGAATCCACTTCGAGTGGTGCATCGTTTCCTTGGGACAACAATAGTCCGAAGTCCGCCGCGATGCCGTTGAAGCTGGCCAGCGTCAGGCCCGAAGGCGTCATGTTCACGGTAACGGTGGAGGAATCCCATCCCGGAGCCGACGCGGTGATCTGCGCGGTGCCAGAAGATGCGAGAGCCTGCACGAAGAACAGCGGGAACCCGATGCCCTGGAATCCAGAGCCTCCAGGCACGAAGACCACTACGCTCTGCGCTCCTTGCGTTGTCCCCGAGGTGTCGGAGGACACCAGCACGTTCGGATTATTGCTGGTCAATGTGACAGTCAGTCCGTTATTGGGCGCTGGAGCGCTCAACGAGCCGCTGCCCAGCGTCTGCAGGTTGGAACCTATGCTGTTGGCTGCCAGGTTCAGGGTGATGCCAGGGTTCGTGACCGTAGCTACCACCTGCGTCCCGCTTGCTGGTGTAGTAAAGCCGCCGATGCTGGGCGCTCCAAGACTCAGCGTGCTGGTTCCTGCCGAGACTGGCTGGAACTTCACAAT
>JBFXAV010000013.1:0-12984 GCA_050183935.1 Candidatus Korobacteraceae bacterium
CGACAAGGAGCTTGGCTGTCTCGGAATAGCGCAGCGCCTGCTCACGAGAAACAACCGCAGCAACCGCACCTGCGGCGAGCGCGTCATCCACATTGTCGTGTCCGTCGAGCCGCTCGCCGATGACAGCAAAAAACAGGTCGCCGGGCTTGAGGGTGCGCGAATCAATCGAATAGCCCGTCGCCACCGCCTGCGGATCGAAACCAAACGGCGAGAGCGCACCTGCTCCAATGAACTCCGCGATCTTGCCAAGCGGAAGCTTCATTTGTGTGCTCCGGGGGGTGCTCCAGATTTCGGAGCGGATCGAATAGCCGAATCGACTGAGCCCTCCTGCTTCCCATAGCCCGCTGCTTGCAGCGCCTCAGCGGCCACCTGGATATCGTCAAACGGAACCACGCCATTGCGCGTGATTTGTACCTTTTCGTGCCCTTTTCCCGCGAGCAGCACAATGTCTCCGGGCTGCGCCGCTTCGACGGCCAAAGCAATCGCCTTGCGCCGGTCCAGCTCAACCGTGTATGGGACGCCTGTTTGCTTCAATCCTGGCAGCGCGTCCGCGATGATCGCCTGCGGATCTTCGCTTCGGGGGTTGTCGGAGGTCAGGATGACGAAATCACTTCCCTCGCCCGCAGCCTTGGCCATCAGTGGACGCTTACTGCGGTCCCGATCGCCACCACAGCCGAAAAGGGTGATTACCCGGCCTGAAGATACTTCCGCCAGCGGTTGGTACGCGCGATCGCAACAGGGAACTGAGTGCACGACGCTTGAGCCTATTTCCGGCTGGTGGCTACCTTTCACCTTACGATGACAAGCGCAACTACAACCCCCATCCCGCCCACGTTGAAACTCCCGCGCAACGGTTGTGAGATTCCGCAATGCATCGTCAGTGTGGGCATAGTCCACCACAACCGTAAAGGGCTGCCCACAGTCCACCCGCTCGAAACGTCCAGGCACGCGTTGGAGTTGTTCAATGCCGAGTGACATTGCTTCCGAACCAATACCCCTCGCATAGGCGGCGGCGCAGGCCGCAGTGATGTTGTAGACGTTCACCTTGCCAATCATGGGCGAGAACAGCGGGACTTTTCCAGACGGGGTCACCAGATCGAAGCGGGTACCGTGAAGTCCGACATCGACCTTCTCCGCGTAAACATCATTCGCTTTAAGACCATAGGTAAACACAGTAGAGCCTTGCGACTTAGCAAATTGTGCCAGCGCTTCTCCGCGAGGATCGTCCAGGTTCACCACCGCTGCGCGAGGCGGCTCCGTGCCCACGCCTGCAAACAGCAGCTTCTTGGCCTCGAAGTAATCATCCAGAGTCTTGTGATAGTCGAGGTGATCGCGGGTCAGGTTGGTGAAAACAGCTACGTCGTAAGGGATTCCAAAGACCCGCTCTTGCGACAAGGCGTGCGAAGACACTTCCATCACTACTTCACTCACCCCTTCGCCGAGCGCGCGGCCAAGAAAGCGGTTGAGTTCCAGAGATTCCGGAGTGGTGTGCGGAGCAGAAACCACGCTATTGCCAATGCGATACTCGATGGTACCCATCAGCGCGGTCTTCCGGCGCGCAGCCTTGAGTACCGATTCCAGCAGAAACGCGGTGGTGCTCTTCCCGTTCGTTCCGGTAATGCCAGCCAGCGTCAGGCGCTCCGCCGGTCGCTTATAGAAGTTGGCGCTCAGGCGCGCCAGCGCACGGCGTCCATGCGCCACCTGCGCCCATGCGATGTCGCTGGAAGGCGCCGCCTGCGGGGAATCGCTCACTACTGCCACGGCGCCACCCGCAAGGGCCGCCTCAATGTAACGATTGCCGTCGGTCGTCCCGCCCCGCATGGCCACGAACACATAGCCTGGCTGAACGCGCCGGGAGTCATACTCCAACCCGAGAACCGCGGGGTTCCCACGCTGAAACAAAACTTCCGCGCCATCCAGAAGTTGCTGGAAATCCATGTTTACTCAATTGTAATCGAGCTGCCAGCCAGCGATTCCGCAGCCGGCTCCAGCATGGCCGGCATGACCGCGCGCTTGGGGCGTCCGAACCAGAGCGTCATTTCGCTGCCGGGGAGACAGACGATGACCTGCCCTTGGATGCCATACGGCCCCCATCCATTCTCGTCAGCGTGCGGCTCCACCCAAAAGCGCACACCTGGAGCAAACAAAATCTCCAGCACCTTGCCTTTACGCAACGCTGTCGAAGACACCACGATCTTACCCATGGGCGCTTCTTCCGTACCGTCTCTGCGAGGCAGAGGACGCGGATTCTCCGTAACTACGGCAATCGGGTTTTCGATGCGAACGCCGGTCTGCCCGGCGTCATCGAAAAATTGCAGGTCGAAGCCGGTGTCCACGTAAACGCGCGAAATGCTGCGGGGACGAAGGGCGATCTCATAACGGTCAGGATAGCGACTAAGGGCAATTGACATGATGATTTCCTGAAAGGAGCGCGCACCGTACGGCACTCCGAAACTTCAAACCCGAATTCCAAACTGAGCTTAACCCTAAACTTCAGCGGGAGAAGCGCACCGATACTCTGCCGCCCAGGGGGAGTTTTGCTCCCGCCGGAGGAAACTGCTCGCGTGCAACTCCGCTGCCGATGGCTTCGATCTCGAAACCGGCCTCCTGCGCTTTGACAATCGCGCTGCGCAGCGGCTTGCCAATCAGCGACGGCACGACTGCCCCTTCGCCAAATTCAAGCACCACCGCGCCGGGCACACCGGGGTGAAGAGCCGCAGCTTCGGGTGGCTTTTGCGGATCATTCCCGAAGGAGAGAATGCCATCGCGCTCCCCAGATGCTTTGCTCGAGGCTTCCAGCTTGAGAGGTTCCGTGCCGAGTGAAGAGGATGCTGCTACATCCGTTGCCGCAGCGTGTGCGCTTGTCTCGCCAGCGATGGCGGGAAGCCCTGCCTCCCTTAATTGCGCCAGTTCCAGTTCATCACCCAGCCGGTCGGGAGATCCATCCTCGAGTTCCGAGTCTTTCGCTGCAGCACGCAACAGTTCCCGCTTCTTGTCCCGAACCTCGGCGTCGTGCTGCACATTCAGATACGCCAATACCTGCTGCGTGATGCGGGCAAACACCGGAGCAGCAATCTGGCCGCCCTGATGCAATCCGCGGGCAGAATCAAGTATCACGAGCACGCTGACCGCGGGCTCGTTCACCGGGGCAAATCCTGCAAAGGATGCAATGTAATCACTGCGTGAGTACGCCCCGGTAGTGGGATCGATCTTCTGCGCCGTGCCGGTTTTTCCCGCAGAGGTGTACCCATCGAGAATGGCCTTTTTGCCGGTGCCGAACAGCACTACCGCTTCCAGCATGCGCTTCATCTGCGCGGCAGTCATGGTGGAGACCACACGGTGCTGCTCGCCAGGAGTGAACGAGACTCTCTGCGGTGTCTCTGCCGGCTCGGTAAATCCCGCCACGATGCGCGGAGCCGTCCACACACCATCGTTGGCAATGCTGGAAATCATGGACACCAACTGAAGGGGCGTCACGCCGATTTCCTGGCCCATCGAGAGCGCACCAATCGAGACCTTCGACCAACGCTCCAGCGGACGCTTCAGGCCACGTGATTCTCCCGGCAACTCGATTCCTGTAGCCTTTCCAAAGTTGAAAGCGCGGATATAGTGGTCCAGGCGCTGCTCACCCAACCTCAACCCTAGCTTGATGGTTCCTACTCCACTGGAATTCGCAAGGACCATGGTGACAGGCAGCAGTCCGTAAGCGTGATGGTCACGGATGCGCAGTCCATTCACATAGATCGAGCCGTTCTGGCAGTCGATCACCTCGTCGGGATTGGTAATTTTTTCTTCCAGAGCGCCCGACATTGTTACCACCTTGAACGTCGAACCCGGCTCATAGATGTCGCTGACTGCGCGGTTCTTCAGTGCTTCCCGCGGAATGCTGCGGAAGTTGTTCGGGTTATACGTAGGGCGGTTTACCAGCGCCAGAATTTCTCCGGTCTTGGGATTCTGGATCACGACCGTGCCGGCCTTAGCCTGTGTGTCCTTCATCGCCACTTCCAGCTCTCGCTCGGCGATGTACTGAATCTTCTCATCGACGGTCAGGACGACGTTCTGCCCAGGCTCAGGCTGACGCTCCACCCGGCCAAACCATTTACGGCGGGCATCCATGGTCACGTACATCGCGCCAGGACTGCCGCGCAGGCGGTCTTCGTAAACGTGCTCCAGGCCCCCCATGCCCTCGTCGTCCATTCCGACCCAGCCGAGAACCTGTGCCGCCAGTTCGCGCTTGGGATAAAACCGCTTGGATTCCTTCTGGAAATAGATGCCCCGCAGATTCAGGTCGCGGATGCGCTGGCTGGTTTCCGCATCCACCTTGCGCGCTACCCAGGTAAAGGTGCGCGAGCTGTCGAGCTTTGCCAGCATCTCCCGCGCATCCGCCTTGAGCACGCGGGCAAGAAGCGTTGCGGTCGTCTCAGGATCAGGAATTTCCGTGGGCACCGCGAATACCGAGTCCACCGAGATGGACATGGCGAGCTCGCGTCCGTTGCGGTCGTAGATGATGCCGCGCCGGGGGGCAACTTCAATTGTGCGCTGCTGCTGCCGCTGCGCCCGCTGCAGCCATTGCCCGTAGGTCACTACCTGGAGATGAATGAGGCGAAGGGCAATCACCGCGCACCACAGAAAGAGCACCGCACCCAGCACGTACAGGCGGCGGTTCGCGGAGGATGCGCTGGAAGAGGATGACGGCATGGGATTACAGATTGTTCGTTGTGCGTCCGTACCTCAGCCGATCAGGCCTAAGCACTTGAGGGCAAGCGTGCCGAGCCCAGAACTTGCATGCAGGCCTTCCACGCGTACCGAAGCACCGGGCGCTAATGTTTCGCTGGATTCCTAGCGGGGAACCACGACCACAACTCCAGCCTGCGCCAGAACCGGGCCGCCAGCATCGTCGGCGCCTTCCATTCGCACCACCTGGCCGACATCCGGAGTTTGCAGTCCCATGCCGCGGGCCAGGGCGTCAATGCGCTCGGGATCGCGCAGCGAAGCCTGCTCCAAACGCAAGGCGCGGTTCATCTCGGCAAGCGAATCCCGCTCGGACTTGAGAGTTTCAATGCGATAGCCGTACTCAACCGCGCTGAAGTGCTGCCAGGCATAGACCATGACCAGCGCGAACAGGGCAACAAGCACCAGACTGAATTGCCGCATCTCGCGCGTCCGGCGCGGATCCGCGACCTTCACCAGGCGGGAGTTGTCGATTGTCTTGGGGAAATAGATTTCCGGCGTGCCCGCCCAGTTACGGCGACCCGCTCCGAAAATCTCCTGTGTGCGCGCGGCCCGCGCTTTTCCCCGCCCGTGTTCCGCTGAAATTATGGTCCCGGCAGCCATTTACGCTACTCCAGCCAGCATTGTGTCCTGCGTGAAATCGCTTGTCTGCAACATGTTCTCTTGCAGTACTTCCCATCCAAACCGCGGCAACAGCTCCGGCCGCGGAACCAAGGAGCAGGGAACGCGCCGCGCATCGCTTGCGTGCTCCTCCGCTCTTTCCACTAATTTGAACAACTCGTCGATCACCAGCCCCGTATACATTTGGCAACCTCCCAACCGGATGCCTACCACAGCTTCCCGGGAGACCATTTCGAATCGGAACCTTTTAAAAAATATCGCAGAACGATGTTTTCCACATTTCCCACAGGATTTTCCTCATCCTGCAGGCTTAAACCTTTTCCGCTGCCCGCATTTTTGCGCTGCGCGAACGCGGGTTGCTCTCAACCTCAGTGTCGCTGGCCGTCACCGGCTTTTTAGTCAACAGCCGGTACAACCCTTGGTGCGCTCCCTCGCGGAATGCGTCCTTCACGATGCGGTCCTCCAGCGAGTGGAAGCTGATGATCACCAGCCTCCCGCTGGACTTCAGCACGCGGGGCGCTCCGCTTTCGCTCAGCAGCACCCGCAAGTCCTCCAGCTCACTGTTTACGTAAATTCGGAGAGCCTGAAAGGTTCGCGTCGCGGGATGAATGCGCTCGGATTTCATTGGCCGGCCCGCGGCTGAAACGATCTCCGCCAGTTGCCTGGTGGACCGAATCGGCCGCGAGCGGACAATGGCTCTGGCGATTCTCCGCGACCTCCTTTCCTCACCGAATTCGTAAATCAGATCGGCGAGTCTTTCCTCGTCGAGCTGGTTTACCACCTGTTCGGCAGTCACGCCGGATGTTGGGTCCATGCGCATATCCAGCGGCGCATCAGCCTGAAAACTGAAACCGCGCTCGGGAGTTGAGATCTGCAAGGAACTCACTCCCTGGTCGGCCAGCAGGCCATCTACCGAGCCCGGCTCCACTGCATCGCCGATTGTGGCGAAGGAACCATGCACTAGCCTTACCTCAGGCCAGTCCTGCGACTCGGGCGCCAGGCGCTCACGCGCCCGCTGCAGCGCGTTCGGGTCTTTATCGAAGCCAATCAGCGTGCCCTGCCGTCCCAGCCTTTTCGCAATTTCCAGACTATGCCCGCCCAGGCCCACGGTGGCGTCGATGTACGTCCCTCCCGGCTTGACTGCCAGAAAATCGATCGCTTCCTGCAAAAGAACTGGAACATGGCCGTTCACTTGTCACCTGCCATGTCCGCCTCGCTGGGAGGCGTAAAAACGTTCACTAAATCCCCAGATCGTTCAAGCCCTGTTCATCCTCTGCCGTAAAGGGCTCTTCAACATCCTTGCGCACGGCTTCCATGCTTTGCACTTCCAGGCGATTCAGGTATCCCATCACCGCCACCTCGCCCTTCAGCCCCGCCGATTCACGCAGCAACTGCGGAAGCAGCACTCGCCCCTGACCATCGATCTCCACCACCTGCCCGTAATAGTTGGTGCGGGTGAGGAACTTTTTCTTCATCGGGTTGAAACTGGAGAGCGCTGCCAGCTTCTGCTCGATCCGTTCCCACTCCTCGAAGGGATATATCTGTGCAACCTTCCCATCCACGCTGGTGATGTAAAATTGCGCGCCGTATTTCTCTTCGATTACGCGCTTGAAGTCCGCGGGGACCTTGAGCCGTCCCTTTTCGTCCACGCGGGTTGGGTGATTGCCGCGAAACATCGTTCATTCCCCGTTGGGGGTCCTTGCTTCGAATCAAGGCTGCTACGGCAGCCAGGGAGGTGAAAGCGGTCACAAACTGGAGGGTTCCGAGTGCTTCGAGGTCGTTTGCTGGAATTAATTCCCTCATTGCCACTTTGCCAGCCACTTTGAACCACCTGAACCACTACCAAATAACTCTTAACCACTTTCAACCACTTTTGACCACATCCTACGCCTAAATGGTTGTGTGTCAAGGCGCTTTTTCAAGGTTGGAAGAGGCAATCAGGGCAGGTGGGGCAAACCCCTACAATTTGTGTTGGCTGCTGAGATGCACACTACAGGTGGAGTTATTTGCTCTGGTTCGGCCGAGGCCAAGGTCGTTGAAAGCAAGCGGGATTGTGATTTTCCACAGGGGCAGGCACAAAAATGACTTTGGAGTCGCTACAGCGGTTCAAGACCGAGCAGTGGGTAGCGGCTGAAACCGTACGCGTCTTCCACTTCTTTGCCGATCCGCGCAACCTGCCAGCGATCACTCCGCCGAGGTCGGGAGCCAGAGTGGTCTCACTCAAGCTAGTAGCGCCCCCAGAAATTCCAGAAACTAAGAATGGCCCTGGCCTGGCCGGGGCAGGTTCGGAGATTGTGATTTCCGTGCGCCCGCTTCCCTGGCTGCCTTTTCGCAGCCGCTGGAGAGCGCGCATTACCCGCTTTGAATACGGCGCCTATTTTGAGGATGAGCAGGCCAGCGGACCATTCCAACTCTGGCATCACCGGCATGAGTTTCAGACGGAGAAGCGGGAAGCCATTCAGGGAACCATCATTCGAGATATTGTGAACTATCAGGTCGGCTTCGGCCCTGTTGGGCAGCTTGCTGATCTTTTGATGGTGCGCCGTGCGTTGCGGCAGATGTTTCAATTCCGGCACGGGGCGACAGAGCGGGCATTTACTGACAAGGGTTGACTGTGCCCGGGCCTTGCAATTGCCATCCACCTAGCTCAGATTTCAATTTTTGAAAACATGTAGGCGCCTGTAGCCAGAAAGACTCCGGCGAGCCCTGCCAACAAAGCCAGGTCATAGGCAAAGCCGAAGTGCCACGTCCCGGTAAGCGTTCCGCGCAGACCATCCACTCCGTACGACAACGGGTCAAGCCGCGTGAGAACTGTTAGTACCGAGGGCAAGTTGCTGAGGGGATAGAGCGCTCCGGAAAGAAAGAAAATGGGCATCACGATAAAGTTCATGATGAGCTGAAACCACTGCATGTCCTTAATCGCGGAGCCGATTGTGGTTCCGAGTGCAGCAAAGACGACGGCGACCGCCACTACGAAGACGAAAGAGAGTGGAATTGCATACCAATGAATAGGACGGAACCCGGCGATGAGGCATACGACAAGAATCAGCAAGCCTTGAAATGTGGCAACAGTTGCTCCGCCGAGCGTACGTCCCAACATGATGTGAAAGCGCGGGACTGGAGCGACCAGGGTTTCCTTCAAGAAGCCGAATTGGCGGTCCCAGAGCATGGCCACTCCAGAAAATACCGCGCTGAAAAGAACCGTCATGCCAATAACGCCGGGAGCCATGAATTGCAGGTAGCTTCCGTTTCCAGCCTTCTGGAAAACAGGTCCAAACCCAAATCCCAACGCCAACAGATAGAGCGTGGGCTGCCCGATGGAAATCATGATCTGCACGCGCGAACGCACATAGCGTTTTAGCTCCCGCAGCCAAAGTATGTAGATTGCTCCCATTCGTCTATCGTCTCCACATTTTGGCAAACTGCCTCATCTGATCCGCGGAGTCAGCACTCTCGTCCCGCAGCGAAGATCCTGTCAGCGCAAGGAAGGCCTCTTCCAGCGAGTCGGAATTGGTTTTTCCCTTCAATTCCTCCGGGGTGCCCTGGGCGATGATCTGACCGTGATCGATGATGGCAATCCGGTGCGCTACGCGCTCGGCTTCGTCCATGTAATGCGTGGTCAGGAAGACGGTGGTGCGCTCGGTTTCGTTCAGGTGTTTTACGTGCTTCCAAAGCTGGTTTCGGCTCTGCGGGTCCAAACCCAGAGTGGGCTCATCCAGAAACAGGAGTTTTGGGGAGTGCAACAAACCTCGCGCAATTTCAAGCCTCCGCCGCATTCCGCCAGAGAATTGTTTGACGTAATCATCACGACGGTCCCAGAGTTCAAATTGCTTTAGAAGCTGCTCGATGCGCACTGCGCGCTGGCTTCGAGGCACATGGTAGAGCACACCGTGCAACTCCATGTTTTCGTATGCGGTTTGCTCGTTGTCGAGACTTGGATCCTGGAAAACGATGCCAAAACTCTGGCGCGCCTGCCTGGGGTGATGCATGGGATCAATGCCGTCGATCTGCACCGTTCCAGAGGTTGGGCGCAGCAGGGTGGTAAGCATCTTTATGGTCGTCGTCTTTCCAGCCCCGTTTGGACCAAGAAAGGCAAAAATTTCACCCTGCCCCACCTCGAAAGAAATGCCCTTCACCGCCTTAAAAGAACCAAAGTCCTTCGTAAGGCCCTGAACCTGAATCATCGAGTGGACTTTCTCATGGCTAGGCTGTTCCTATCATTGCAGCTTACCTGCACGTTATCAAAAGTATGTCGCGCCTGGGAGGCGTAAGGCCGAACCCTTATGGCATCCACTCGATCTTATACTGATGGGTTGGTCCCCACTTTTGGTAAAGGCCACGCGTCCAAAACCATATGACTGCCACGAATTTCCCAGATACAACAATTCTACGACCTCCCGTTGCCAAGCAGGTTCCGCACGAATACGAGATGCATGGTTCTACCTTCAGCGATCCCTATGCGTGGCTGAAGGAGAAGAGCAACCCCGAAGTTGCCGCCTATCTCGAAGCCGAAAATGCCTATGCCGACGCGGTGATGAAGCCGACGGAGGATCTTCAGGAGACTCTCTATCAGGAGATGCTGAGCCACATTCAGCAAACCGACGTAGCAGTTCCCTACCGCTTCGGCGAGCATTTCTACTACTCGCGTACCGAGGAGGGGAAGCAGTACCCGATCTTTTGCCGCAAGCAAGGCTCGCTGGAAGCCCCAGAGCAGGTCATTCTCGACCTGAACGAGCTTGCCGTGGGCGAGCAGTTCATGGCGGTAGGCGTTATGGCAGTGAGCGATGATGGAAATCTGCTGGCGTATTCGACCGATAACGTGGGCTTCCGCCAGTACACCTTGCGAGTGAAAGATCTGCGAACCGGGCAACTTTTCCCTGAACGTATTGAAAAAACCGGGTCGGTGGCATGGGCGGCGGACAATCGCACGTTGTTCTATACCATCGAAGACCATGCCAAGCGCCAGTATCGCCTCTACCGCCACGAACTTGGTTCCATCGCGCCGGACGCGCTCATTTATGAAGAAACTGATGAACGCTTCAACATTGGCGTAGAACGTACACGCAGCCGCGAGTACCTTCTGCTTTCGATCGGCAGCCATACTACGTCGGAGTGGCGCTACATGGAGGCGGCCAATCCCGTTGGCGAATGGCAGACTATTTCCCCTCGGGTGCAGGACCACGAGTATGACGTAGACCACCATGAAGGCCGGTTCCTGATCCGCACGAACGATCGTGGACGTAACTTTCGGCTGGTCAGCGCTCCAGTGAGCGATCCCGACCGGCAGAACTGGCAGGAACTGGTTGCGCATCGATCTGACGTGATGCTGGCCGCGGTGGATGTGTTTCGCACCTTCTACGTTTGCTTTGAGCGCGAGAATGGGTTACCGCACCTGACACTCACCAGGTTCGGCTCAGGAGACACGCATCGCATTGGTTTCCCGGAACCTGTTTACTCGGTTGCACCCGCGCAGAATCGGGAATACGAGACTGCGTTGTATCGCTACAGCTATCAGTCCCTGGTTACCCCCAACTCGGTCTTTGACTATGACGCGCAAAAGCGCAAGTCCACGTTGCTGAAGCAACAGGAAGTTCCCGGATACGATTCGTCGCAATACCAGTCCGAGCGCCTGTGGGCAGCGGCCAGCGACGGCAGGCAGATACCGATCTCCGTCGTTTACCGCAAGGGCTTCCAGCAGAACGGGCGCCAGCCACTGCTGCTAAATGCTTATGGTTCCTATGGCGCCAGCATTCCAACCAGCTTCAACTCCAACTGGCTGGCGCTTCTCGACCGCGGCTTTGCGGTTGCGATCGCCCATATTCGCGGCGGTGGCGATATGGGCAAGACATGGCACGACCAGGGCCGTATGCTCCAGAAAAAAACCACATTCACGGATTTCACTGCATGCGCCGAGTTCCTGATCTCGCAAAAATATACGTCGCCAGACCGCCTTGCCATCCAGGGAGGAAGCGCGGGAGGCCTGCTCATGGGCGCGGTGGTGAATATGCGGCCTGAGCTGTTCCGCGCGGTGATCTCCAAGGTTCCCTTCGTGGACGTAATCAACACTATGCTTGATCCCACGCTGCCGCTCACTATTCCGGAATATGAAGAATGGGGAAATCCTTCCATTCGAGCCGAGTACGACTACATCCGCAGCTACTCGCCTTACGACAACCTGCGAGCACAGGCCTACCCAGCCATGCTGATCAAGACCTCATTTCACGACAGCCAAGTGATGTACCACGAGCCCGCCAAGTACGTGGCAAAGCTGCGTACTTTAAAGACAGATACAAACGCGCTCCTGCTAAAGACCAATATGGCGGCAGGACACGGCGGCGCCTCCGGCCGCTATGACTACCTGCGAGAGATAGCCTTCGATTACGCCTTCCTGCTCTGGCAAGTTGAAGAACCAAGCTGATTCCATCTTCCGCTAAGTTGCTCACGCCGCTTGAGTAGCTGCCGGCAGGGTTGCCCGGACCTGCGTCGTGAGAGCCGTTTCAAGGGTGGCAACCCCTGCCCACCTCAGGGACGTTCCAGGCATCGAAGCATGAGTCGCGCCATTCTGCTATTCGCGAAACTGGAGGCCAGCATGCGTTTGAAATACTCTGTATTGCTTTGCACGATGTTGCTACTCGGATTATTGGTGGGCTGTTCGCAGGAACGCGCCGCCGCTCCGACGGAAAACCTGGAACAATCCTTTGAACAAGCCGGGCTGACCGACGTAGATGTCGATCAGGACCAGGAGAACCGGACTATTCGCTTAACCGGAGAAGTGCAGTCGCAATCAGCCAAGGACCAGGCTGAGCAGATGGCGAAGCAGACAGCTCCTGGCTACACCATCGCTAATGAGATTCTGGTACGTCCCGAAGGCGCCATGGGCGACCGGGCCGAGAATGTCGCCGAGAACATGGACGATGCCATCGAGAGCCGTTTGAAAGCGGAGATGGCCAAGCACACCTGGACCAACAATCAGGATGCAGACTTCTCCGTGAACAACGGCGTCGTCACTCTTACCGGAAGTGTCGCCAGCCAGCAACAGCGCTCGCAGTTTGAGGAGATTGCGAAAGCCGTTCCCGGCGTGAAGCAGGTGGTCAACCAGGTTGAGATATCGCAGCAGCGGCGCCGCACGCCAGCTCAGGCGATGGAGTAAGCATTACTTGCAGTTTGGCTGCTGAAAGAAAGGCGGCCCTGTTTCCCACCCGCCGGCAAGTCGATCTGTCGGCGGGCGGGAAGTCTGAATGGCTGAATTCGGGTTTACTTCTTTTCGGCGGGAGCAACGTAGTCCGGAGGAGGCGCTACGTCCACTCCGAAAAAGTACTGTTCCATGTGTTTCAGAATCAGTTCCTGATCCGCCTTATTGGCAGGGTTTAGACGATACTCGTTCAAAACCATCTTGCAGTATTCTCCCCACTGCTTCCATGCCTCCTGCGAGATCTGTTCGTAGACCCGCTGGCCCAGCGGGCTATCAAACGGCGGCTCGTCCAGGCCGGGGAGTTCCCGTTGCAGCTTCGCGCAGAATACCTTGCGCCCACCCTGCTGTTCTGCTGAATTGAAATTGTAAGGACTTCCGCAGCTCATGATTCTCCTCTAATCCCAACAGATGATTGTAACTCACCGGCGGATGCAGATGGG
>JBFXAV010000014.1:0-12540 GCA_050183935.1 Candidatus Korobacteraceae bacterium
GTGGTCAGATGTTCGGCAGTGATCCAGGCATCAGCGACTGCATGACCGGAAGGATCCAGGATTGTGCCTGTGACCTGCCCCAGGTTCATCTGTTGGCCGACGGATGGCGTGGGAGTCAATACCAGCACCGCAAGCAAGAGCAACAGGAGTGCATGGCGTACAGCTACAGTGATTGCAGAACGGGTAGTGTCGGCAGTCGGCGAATAGCTCGATACTGACTTGCTGGCATCCATTTTCCCCTCGTACCGAACCCTCATGGCTGAAAGGCACAACTCGGAAGTGTAACGCCATCTCCATAATTCTGCTACACTTTGCGCCCGTCGGTGCTGTCCGATTAGGACACTACCCGCCCGTCAGGAGCGCCACAATGAAGCAGACCCTCTCTCGCCGCAACTTTATCGGGCTCTGTGCCGGGGCCGCACTCGCCTGTTCATCCCGTCTCGAAGCCGCAGCCCGCACTCGCATCGGCATCACCACGAATACCCGTGGAGGATGGGAAAAGGACGTCCTGCTTTCGTTTCGTGAAGCCTCTGAAGTTGGCTACCGCTACGTAGAGACGTTTTACAACTACATGCTTCCGTGGTGGGACAAGCAGGCAGAGCTAAAGAGGATCATGGATGGGCTGGGCCTCAGATTTGTCACGGTCTCGAACGGCGGGCCGATGAAGATGCAGTTCGAGGATGCCGCACTGGCACAGCAGACCATGGATGAGCACCTCAGGCTGGTCCGCTGGATCAAATGGTTCGGTTGCGACCACCTGAAGATCAATACAGGCCGTCGCCGTCCCGAAGGAACAACTAAGGAAGACCTAGCTCAGATGGCCAAAACCATGAACGAGCTCGGCAAGCGCATCAGTGATGAAGGGCTGAAGTTCGGTGTACATCCGCACCTTTGGACACAGCTGCAGGACCGTTCGGAGATCGACCGACTGATGGACACAACCGACCCCAAGCATGTGTGGCTTGTGTTGGACACCGGGCATATCACAATGTCGAAGATCGATCCCTTGGATCTGACGCGTACCTACGTAAGCCGCATCATTGAGTTCCATCTGAAGGATACGCGTCCTCAAGACCGAGGCGGCAATAAGGGCCCAATACCGCAGCGTGAGGGCTACACCGACAAGGGGAAGCGGATCTTCTTGGAACTGGGCTCCGGCGGCGTTGATTTCCCGGGCATTCTCGCGGTGCTGAACAAAAATAATTGGGACGGCTGGCTAACCGTGGAATTGGATTCAACGGATACGACGCCTCTCGATAGTGCCATGAAGAGCAAGCACTACATTGAAAGCACGCTTCGACTAAAGCTGTAGTACCGGCCAGGAGAGCTTCTAGCTTGCTTCAGGAAGTGGCGGGTGGAACGGGGATCTCGGCATCCTTGGCTGGTTTACGGGTTTTGTCTTCCGGTGGTGGAGTTTGTAGCGCAACGTCGTAGACTAGGATGCGCTGGCACGAGTCACAATACATTACCTGACCAGTGGTGCGGATGTCATTCCACATCTGCGGACGGATCAGCACCTGGCAGGCTGAGCAGCGATGGTCGATGGCTTCGGCCAGTCCGGTACCACGCAACCGTGCCACTCGCTCGTATTGGTGCAGGACATCGGAACTGATCGCGGAGCGCAGCTCTGTCCGGCGCTTGTCAGCAGTGGCGAGTAGCGCCTGGTCTTCTTCAGTACGGATGCGGGCGGCGGCTTTTTCTTTTTCAATTTCAGCAGTTTCCGTCTTCAGATCTGCGTCGGCCACCTTCACCTGCTTTTCCTTCTGCTCGGCATCCACCATACCTTCTAGAATCTTGTCTTCGCAGGAGCGAATCTCCGATTCCGCGAACTGCACCTCGTGCGTCAAGGCCTTGTACTGCTCGTTGGTTTTTACCGCCAGCATCTGGTCGCGGTACTTGGAGATTTTCTGGCGGAGATCTTGAATCTGGGATTCGTACTTGCGGCGCGCAGCCTCATCCGCCTTAAGAGCAGCTTCAGCCTGCTGCTTGCGTGCCCGGGCATCGGCCAACTTATCCTCGATTGCTGCCACGCGGCGGGGAAGAGAAGCGATTTCCTGCTTCAGGCGCAGAATCTCACGATCCACGGCCTGCAGTTCCCGCAAGTTGCTGAGGTCAGAGTTCATGCAAGAGGCTTACAAAAATTGTAACACGCAGGCTTGTGGACCAGATTTGCAGCAGACGCCTAATCGCGCAGCAATGCAAGCAGTGTTGGAAGGGCTTCGCGGGAGCTTCGAGGCCTACTGTAGCGGGGCGCTGCAAGCCGAAGTTCCGTTGGGATCGTACGTAAAGCGCGCGGCCTGATCGGAGCAGAATCCGCGAACGCCTGTCTCGCCTGGCAGCGTCGGAACTCCAATCGCCTGATAGGAGACGACGGGAGTTCCCGCTAGGTTGGTAATCGAAAACTGGTAGCCACTCTTTGTGCACGGCTGGGAAGCGCAGCCAATCACCCAATCCAGGTACCCTGCAGCATTCTGGGTAACTGGTCCCCCGCCAACCGGGAACGCAAGCTTGCTCAGGTTGTCAGCGAACCCCAACTGCGGATATGTGATCGCATATCCTGTTTGCGCGGTGACAATAGTCCGCATGGAGGAAATCGCGGAAGCCTCGTTGGCGGACATCTTGGAGCGCAGCAGGCTGGGGATGGCCATGGCCATTAAGACCAGAATGATGGCGACCACGATCAACAGCTCAATTAAGGAAAATCCCTGCTGCCTTACCGCACCGCGATCATGTTGGACCATAGCCACGCTCTTACGGAATCCAGCGTAGAAGATAGCAGAGAATCCGGAAGATTCCGACATCCCGAAGCTAATCGCCCGGACATGTACCCGGACGCGGGAAGGCCGTGTCCCATATTGAAAGGCTTGGCCCGACGCCCGGGATTGCTCAGATCTCGGGTTGCTCAGATCGAAAGAAGGGCGGAAGGGCCACCCTGCCGGGAAGCGCCGCGCGAGTGTGTTTCTAAGGCGCCCCGGCAGTGCGGCACTGGCTAGGTGATCGACTCAGTTCCTGTAGGACGGACTTCGCCAGAGCGGAACGCGCTCACTGTACGCTGGGCCCGCTCCTTGCCCTGCTCAATGCCCTCACGGGCGGTGTGGGCGAACTCATTCGCCCGCTCTGTAATGTTGTTGCGGGTTTCCTCGCCGCTCATCGGCGCAAACAGTACGCCGAGTCCGACACCCATGCCTAAACCAAACAAAAACGCCTTCATATTCCTCCTTCGGACAATCCAGAATTCCACGGTGGTGGAAAGAGACTCAACGCCTGCTGGAACAGCCCCAAACCCCGCCCTGCGCAGCGGACGTGCTGATTAGGACTGATGCGAGTTCCCGGCCGAAGTTTGCCGGGTCGTACTTAAAATAGACGCTCCTGCTAGACTGTTCGGCCATGACTGCTGGTTGCGCCACCGAGCAGGGGACTAGGCACTATTGTGACCGGTTTAGAAGACTGCGGGAGGCGGGTCACTTTCGCCAGGTCCGCGGTGTTTCCGCAGCCGGTATTTCCGAAGGCGAAGCCCCGTGGCTGTCTTCGTTTGGCATGGGGACATATCTCGGCGATCCCACTCCCGAAGTCGATGCCTCGTACATCTTTTCCGCCGTGGAGGCCTTGCGGCGTGGCATCAATCTGCTGGAC
Source organism: Candidatus Korobacteraceae bacterium (assembly GCA_050183935.1). Classification (GTDB taxonomy): domain Bacteria; phylum Acidobacteriota; class Terriglobia; order Terriglobales; family Acidobacteriaceae; genus DASZRZ01. The sequence goes on from JBFXAV010000014.1 coordinate 3,634, forward strand.
ACCTCTATCAACTACCGTCACCAGCGATCCGAACGCAATCTGGGCGAAGCTCTGCGGCAGCTTTTTGCTACCGCTGAGTTAACCAGGGATGAGGTTGCGGTCTGCACCAAGGCGGGATACCTGGCATTTGATCAGGAGATGCCTGCGGACCCGCGCGCTTACCTTACGCGCGAGTACATTGCTTCTGGAATTATTGATCCATCGGAACTGGCTGGTGGCATGCATTGCATAGCTCCCCGCTTTCTGGCGAATCAACTGGAGCGGTCGCGCGCCAACCTGGGTCTGGAAACCATTGATGTGTTCTATCTTCACAATCCCGAGACGCAGCTAAGCAGTACCCCATTCGAGACCTTCCGGCGCAGGCTGTTGGATGCGTTTACTGCGCTGGAGCACGCCGTAGATGAAGGAAAGATTCGTTACTACGGCACTGCCACTTGGAACGGATATCGCGTGGCCCCCGGGCAGCCGGGGTATCTGTCGTTAGAGGACGTGGAAGCGATTGCGCGCGAGGCCGCTGGAGAACGTCACCACTTCCGCTTCGTGCAGTTGCCCTTTAGTCTGGGAATGCCGGAAGCGTATGGCTTCCACAACCAGAGCCTTAAAGGGGAACCAATGTCGCTGCTCGAAGCTGCCAATCGTCTGGGAGTTGCGGTGGTAGGTAGTGCCACACTCCACCAGGGAGCCCTCAGTGAGGGCCTCCCGGAATTCATCCAGCAGCGTTTGGGCTTTCCCCACGACGCGCAGAATGCCATCCAGTTTGCACGCTCCGCCCCCGGCCTTGCCACGGCACTAGTGGGGATGAGCCGCGTCAGCCATGTAGAAATGAATGTCGCGGTGGCGACGCGTCCTCCCACGCCGCTGAAGGAGTGGAGAAAACTCTTTCAACAGGAGAGGCAGACGGCTTAATCCCACTATCGTGGAATTGTCCTACTCTGCGTAGATGCCACCAGCGGTTCTGCTATTTCAGCCCCTGTAAACGTGTCTGAGCAATCTGCCCCGCAGCCGCACTAGGATTCTCCTTGGCAATCTGTTCTAAAAGAGTGCGTGCCTGGTCAGGCTGATTGGTGGCCAGCAGTTCCGCCAGTTCAAGTTGTGCAGCGGATTTTGGCACTGTTCGCGTCGGATGGTCCGCGAGTTCGTTGTACAGCCGCATGGCATCCGAGGGGCGTCCGGAATCCTGGTAAACGCCGGCGAGCGCAAGCTTGGCAAGGGAAGCCAGTTCGGGGTTAGCCGAGTTCATGACTGCGGTGAACTCTCGTTCAGCAGCGGCGGTATCGTGTAGTTCCGCGGCAGTCACTCCAGCAAAATAACGGGCAAGCTTACCGCTGGGACTTCCCGAATACTGCTCGGCCACGCGGGAGAACTCCGCCTGTGCCGCCTTGCTGCGTTCTTCGGCCGTGGCGAACGACTTGGCTGCCGTCGTAGGTTCTTGTCCGGTGCGCAACGGGGCATTGTAAGTAAGCAGGGCCATGCCCATTGCCTCGGTCGCTTGGTTTTCGCGATATCCCATGTACAACCACGCCCCAATGGCGATCACCAGGGCTGCCGCGGCCAAGCCACCTCCCCAAACCAGCTTCTGGCGGTGTTCGACTGCCCAGTGAACGGTTCCCGTTGCCGCCTGGGTGAATTGATCTTGCTTGAGTTGATGCCGTGTAGAGCTGCGCACAATAAGTCCTTAGTGGAGAGACGTTTGAGTCTAGCAGCAGCCTGTGAAGAGCGTCAAACCTCTGAGGGTGGTGTTCTTCGGGAAAAATTCGCTACGTCCTCCTGGAATGAGAGTTGGTTGGGGCACTTCCGGTGGGGCATTTCCCTAAGAAGCTGCTGGGAAGTCCCACCATTGACAAACAATTTGCTCCCAGGTGTTCGTTCGTCCTCTATCCAGGAGGAGTGGTCCGTTCGTTCTCAAGACTCGAGTAACTTGATGTAAAGATTTTAACGACGCCATGCGTTCTTAATCGGGAATCGCGGCCCCGATCTATTTGAAGGTATTCGAGCAAACCACTGGGCACAATAGGTGAAAAGCACAAATGTCTGAAGAACAGCAGCGTGGGGGACAACGTGAAGCGTCCCCCGAACCTGTCCGTGAAGGCGCACTCACCCGCGTCATCAAGCAACTAGCCGTGATCGAGAAGCGGGATACGGAACTCTGGCTGATCATTGTGATAACAAGCACTGTGGTTGCTGCCGGATTGCTGATGACTCTCTTCCCGGTTGTGCTCAATGGTGACAAGAGCTTTCAGTTTCAGATTTCGATTTCGAGGGAGCTATTCATCGGGCTGATAGCGCTCATAACTCTTGTCGATATTTATCTGGTGACTCGCTGGCGGGAATTGCGTCGCACTCGCCAAGCGGTGATTTCCACGACGCTTCAGAACGAAATCACACGTTTACAATCATTCACGGATCCCCTGACCGAAACGTTTAACCGGCGGTCGCTCGATGAGATGGCTACGCGCTATATGAATACCGCCAAGCGCACTGAAAAGCCTGTGACTTTTTTGATTGCGGATATGGACCGCTTCAAAGAAGTGAACACTAAGTTCGGTCATCTCACCGGGGATCTTGTGATCAATCAAATAGCCTCACTCTTAAAACAGTCCGTTCGTGGCTGTGACGCAGTAGTTCGGTATGGAGGAGACGAATTTCTTGTAATTCTGCTGGGCTCTTCGCGAAGCGCGTCCGACGTGGTGATGCAGCGAATTAACAAATACGTTGAGGACTGGAACCGTTCTGGCCACTTAGATAACTTTGAATTGACGGTGAGTATGGGGGCCTGCGAATGGCGCGAGGGAATGACCCTGGATGAAGTGCTGAATACTGCCGACCAGGACATGTACGCGGAAAAAGCTCGAACCAAACTGACGCTCGTGAAAGGATGACGTAGCCATCCTAACCGTAGAGAGTTCCTTCTTCCGCTTCTGATTGCTTGCAGTATGCCGGGGCGCCAACTCCAGCCTGACAATCGTTTGAGCCAAATAAGGGTGGAATGATAAGTACCTTCTTCACGCAAGAGCGCGATCCACGCATGCTGCAAGGCGCCAGATCCGCGGATCAGAAGTCGCAACTTTAAGGTATCTGCAGGGTGTAGCAAATTTCTCCCGAAGAATACTCCCGTCAAACCTCTGAGTAACCAATTCGGGTGGCGAGTCTAGAATAGCCTACACCGGATTTCCGGTTGGCCCCGCGCCCAGGCCGTTTGCAACCTGCAACGGGTGACGTGGCTCCAATAAAAGTATTCGACAAGAAGTGGGAACCGGTCTAGGGGCCGACTATCATGGAATTATTGGGTGTGTGACCCAGCTCCGCAGGTGGAGATTCGTATGAAAAAAGTAGCGATCGTTGCTGGAATTGTTCTTGCGCTTCTCATCGTGGTGTTGCTGGTAGCGCCTGCTTTCATCGACGTCAATAGCTATCGCCCACAGATCGAAGCGCAGTTGCGGCAATCACTGGGACGCCAGGTTTCTGTGGGAGAAATGCGTCTTTCTCTGCTGCCACCGCGTGTCAGCGTCAGCAATGTCGCCATTGCCGAAGATCCTGCTTTTGGCTCCGGATCGTTCGTAACCATCCCTGAGATGGAAGCCTGGGTAAGCGTGTTAAGTCTGCTTTCCGGAGACCTGAAGCTGAGCTCGCTTACGCTGCGCCAGCCTTCTGTCCAACTAGTGCGCAGTCAGCAGGGCGTCTGGAACTTCGCGAGCCTTGGAGGAGAGAAGCAGGCTGCGGCTCAAGACCAGCAGGCAGGCGATCTGCCGCTTTCCAACTTCGACATCGTGGAAGGGCGGGTCACTCTCGATGACCGCCAGCAGAACTTCCGTGGAAACTACGAAAACATTAACGTCAGCGTGGATGGCTTCGCCCCGGACAAACAGTTTGATGTGGAAGCTGCCATGGTCTTACCGGGAGCGGAGTCGGGGCAGATCGAACTGGACGCCGAGGTTGGCCCCCTCCACGGCGATAACATGATGGCGACGCCGCTCGATGGCGAATTGAAGCTGAATAATGCTCCGGTTGCGGCGCTGTTGGCACTAGCAAATCAGGAGGCAGCATCGCTATCGGGCATCGCCACCGGGATCCTCAAGGTGCGCAATACCGGCAGTGCGCTGGAGTCCAGCGGCGAAGTGAGCTTGCGTGACGGCAGCATCCAGCAGGTCAGCATCGGATACCCCATTTCGCTGGAGTACAAGCTGAATGGCGACTTGAAGCAGGAAACCTATCGCATTGAAGAAGGAACTTTGAAGCTGGGGTCAACGCCATTCTCTGTGCTCGGTACCCTCAACGCCGCCAGTGACCCCATGCAAATCGATCTGAAGCTCTCGACGAACGATGCCTCGCTTGGCGAAACTGCGCATCTGGCCTCGGCGATCGGTGTTGCCTTCAACCCAGGCATGGAAGTGGACGGGCGACTGACTGCGAACGTCCAGGCGCAGGGGCCGGCGAATCGTCCGCAAATGAACGGGACAATACAGGCACGGAATATCTCGGTCAGCGGCGGCGAACTGAAACAGAAGGTTTCTGTGCCGGAAGTCCAGCTTAAGCTCACGCCGGATGCAATTCGTTCGAACCAGTTCACGGCGACGAGCGGACGCACCAGCCTCACCGGGCAGATCGCGCTTACCAGCTACACCAGCCCGGCGGCGCAGGTGGATGCATCGATGAAGACCAGCGGTGCAGACCTCGCGGAGTTGATCTCCATTGCGCAGGCTTACGGCTTGGAGGGCGCCAAGGGAATGGCAGGCAGTGGACAGATCAGCCTCGACGTCCGCGCCAGTGGGCCGACGACCGATGCCAGTGCGCTGCGATTCAGTGGCAGCGGCCAATTGAGGGATGCTTCCCTCAAGCCTGCCACGCTCGCCGAGCCCTTGAAGATTCCGCGGGCGGACTTGTCATTCACGCAGAACTCTGTAGCGGTTCAGAATCTGGCGGCATCGATTGCCGGAACCAACGCCCAAGGTTCGCTGACGTTGGGTAACTTTGCGGCTCCGCGCGTGCAGTTTACGTTAAACGCCGACAAAATGGATGTTGCCAGGCTGCAGCAGATGATGGACGGTACAAGCAACCAGCCTTCAGGGGCCGAGGCACAGGCCAAGACCCAGGCCAAGACTGGCAAACAAGAGCCGGGAATCCTTGAACAGACCACAGGCACGGGAACGATCACCGTCGGTCAGATCGCTTATGACCAGCTTGTGTTAAGCAACGTACGCTCGCAGGTGCAGATGGACCGCGGTGTCATTCGCCTTTCTCCGCTGACCGCGTCTCTCTTCGGAGGACAGCAGGCTGGCTCAATCGTCGTCGATACCCGTACCACTCCCATGCAGATCGCCATGGAGACGAAGCTCCAAAAGGTGCAGGCAAACGATGTCATTTCAGCCGTAAGTTCTCTCGACCAGACCATATACGGCCTGCTCGCCTGTAACGCGCAGGCGAACTTCCGCGCGGGCGAGGCGCAGAACATTGCCAGCACGTTAAACGGTCGTGTTTCGCTGGACCTCAGTGATGGACGCATTGCCGGCATTGACATGCTGAACCGCCTCTCGCAGGTGGCACAATTCACCACCGGAGTGCAGACTCCGGGGAACTTCACCAGCATCGCTCGCCTTACCGGGGACTTCGACGTGAAGAACGGAGTGGGAGAAACGAAGAACCTGCGCGCGGAGATCCCGGGTGGCAATCTGGCTGGAGAGGGCGTGGTGAACCTCGTCTCGAAGGAACTGTCCATGCGGGTGACCGCTGTTCTTTCGCGTGACATGAGCCAGCGCGCCGGAGGTACCGGCATTGGCGGATTTATGAACACCGCGCTGGCAAACCGCAACGGCGAACTGGTGGTGCCGGTCATCATCACCGGTACGTTCGACAATCCTTCGGTTGCTCCAGACGTGCAAAAGCTGGCACAGATGAAGTTACAGAACTTGCTGCCCACCACCGGCAATCCGGGCTCATTCACCAGCGGAATTCTGGGCACTGTGCTTGGCGGCGGCAACCAGGGGGACAACCAGGGGGAACAGCAGAAGGGGATAGGCGGCATTGTGAATGCCATCACCGGAGCCCAGCAGCAACAGCAGTCTCCGCAGAAGAACGCCAATCAGCCAACGAACCAGCAGCAGGGAGCCGAGAAGCAACAGCAACCCGCGCAGAATCCGCTCGGCGGATTGCTTGACCGGATGCTTGGTGGCAAAAGCAAGCAGAAATCCAAGACGGAAGAAGAGCCGAAGCAATAGCATGGAAACCATGCAGTGCTTTCGCGATTCGCCAAGGCGCTGACGGCGGTCCTGATTGGGGACGCCATTTGTTTGCTCCTGCTGCCTGCACGAGGCCGGCACCATCTATTCCATGTCGATTTGGCTTGCTTGTGTACTTCCGGTTTTTTTCGAAGGTCTAGGAGTAATCGACGGAACCGCAGTGGCGCGTCGGGCGCGTAAATTCTTCCTAGGCGGAGCTCGCCGCGTAGACGCGGTCAGAAAAGAGAACTTGGACCACGGATTTGGACGGCTGAAACCTATTCGGACAAGAGGTTCAGCCATTTACCCCAGACAAAAACATCGTACAAATCACTTCCAAATTCTGCGGGGTCGCCTAGCTGAGCTTCATATCTATCAATGAATAGCCCGGACCTGCCGTCTTGAGCTCGAAGCGCGAAAGAGTTGCCATCACGATCAAGGATCGCAAACGCTCTCGTGAGCACGTTGCAAGTGACCATGATCGCACCGGTGAATTCGTGGTGTTGGAAGAAAAGCAACGCCGGTTCATCAGCTATTTTCGCCGCCAACCGGTTCAAAACTGCAACGGCACTATCAATTTGGTCGAGTGTTAAGCTGCGGCGAAAAGCTGAGAGTTCCGTCCGATTTACCGACTCCAACTCGGATAAGAACTTTTTCCATTCAGAGTCGCTAGCCTGTAGTTCAAGAACGCTACTCGGTCTCAAGTCCAGCACGTCGATCAAGCTGTCCAAAGCCTCATGTATTAGCGTTCTTCCCCTTTGCTGCCTGAGTAAAAGACGCAATCTTTCGGTTCTGGAGGAGTTCATGATCTAACGTCAAATAATGACCATATGGCCGTGTTTATCCGTGGGCATTCGTAGCCAGTCTTGCTCAATCCATTTCGCCCTGCAATACGTGCCCGTGCTGCTTAAGGGTTTCACGAATCTGCTCCTGCATCTCGCGAGCTGCACGCTCGAATTCCGGACGCAAACGGGCCAGTTCCTGTTCCAGACGACGCGCATCCTCGCGGCGTAGCTTCAGAAATTCCTGCAATTTTTCTGAGCGCAGGGCCTTGTCCACATCGTGCTCAATGTCACGCCCGAGATGCTCGAAGTAAAGGTCCAATTCATCAAGGGAGGGAAGTAGGATGTCGAAATCAGCCGACCCGCCGCTCCCGCGCGCCGGAATCGCCAGAGAAAGGGTTTTCTCGGCGCGATTGCGCAGCACCGTGACGGTTACAGACTTCCCGGCCCCGTGCCGCAGTTGACGGTTCCAGTCCCCTACGTCTTCTATGCGCTCGTCCCCTACGCGAAGAATCACATCACCAGCGCTAAAGCCGGCTGCTTCCGCCTGGCTTCCTTTTTCGACCGAGCGCACAAGCAGTCCTTGTCCACGCTTCACCCCGAAGTATTCCGCCAGTTGCGGGGTCAGCGTCTCCACCACCAGACCATGACGGCGCGAGTGCTGCGTCACGGTAACCCCTGGGACGTCCATGGGAGGCACAGGCATATCGGGGGAGCCTCTCTTGGAGAGGGCGTCCTTGCGGTCCCCTAGCTGTAGCTTCAGAGTAAGCGGCTGTCCGTCGCGCTGAATTCCCAGGGAAACCTGCGTCCCTGCGGGAGTCTTCTGAATCATTTTCCGCAGCTTGTCGGCGTCTTCCACCGCATGGCCATCGAAGGAGAGGATGACGTCGTGCTCCTTCAGGCCGCTCTTTCCGGCAGGGCCATCACGGTCCACCATGGTCACTTCCGCGCCACGCTCGTCCTTCAGCTTGAGATCGGCCATGCGATCCGGGCGGATATCGCGGATGTATACCCCCAGGTAGGATGGGTTGGCTACGTCCTTGCGCTGCTCCCATCGCGGTGCGAAGTGAACACCTGCCGCAGGCGGGGTAGCTGCCCCGGGCTGCTCTTCCGCCACCGCCGCGAGAGCAAGAATGCTCACAGTTGTGGCCGTGATGATCGCTTTACGCATTGCAATGCCTCTTAATCAGTCCGCGCAGTCGCTTCCAGCGGTCACTTGCCCGCGCGGCGAAATTCAATGTTTCCGGATACGGTGCTCACCTTCAGCACCGGGCCGCCTCCGTTGAGCGTGCCCTCGGCGTAGACGTTGCGAGGCCCCCATTCATTCCCTTCAGACTGCACCTTGAGCTCGGCAAATTCCGAGCGGATGCGATGTCCATTCGCCATCTGAATGCTGGCATGCACCGTGAACCGGGTCTGCGGCGCGAGATAGACCACAATGTCCCCTTGGGAGCTTTGCAGCAGGGACTCCTTCATGGCGGATCCCAGCAGTTCGGCGGTAATCGCACCGTTGCCGGTTTCGGCGCGAACGCCTTCCATGATCTTGAACAGTTCAATGGCTCCTGCGGTTGTGGTTGCGGTTACCAAACCGCCGGCGCCGCCCAGACGGATATTGCCTCCACCCGTCTGCAATATCGCCGCACCCTTTACCTGGCCCACTTCAATGCTTCCACCGCTGGTGGTCGCCGTAAGCTGGCTGCCACACTGGGTAACCTGAATGCTGCCGCCTCCGCTTTGCAGCAGTGCTCCCTGCGAGGACGCCACAACGATGTTGCCTCCCGCAGTCTCGGCATTGATGCGCCCGGTCTGCCCATGAATCTTGATGGCGCCTCCGCCGGTTTGCAGCGTCACTTCTCGGGGGATATTGCTCACCTCCACCGAACCGCCGCTGGTGTGCGCTGTGACCGGGCCGG
>JBFXAV010000015.1:0-12503 GCA_050183935.1 Candidatus Korobacteraceae bacterium
TTCCGATCTGTTCGACGGGTGCATGAGCATCCGCGCCAGCGCGTAACGGTTGCGCTCGCCGCCAGAAAGAACTCCTATACGCTTGAAGACGTCATCTTCGGTGAACAGAAAACATCCCAGCAAATTACGCAGCTCGGTATGGGTGGCCCGCGCGGAGATCAGGCCCAGGTCATCGAGCATGCGGGCATCCGGGTCCAGTTCCTTGTACTGGTCCTGGGCGAAGTAATCCACCTCCACGTTATGGCCGAGGCGATACTCTCCAGCGGAGAGCGGTTCCGTCCTGGCGAGCAACTTGATCAAAGTGGACTTGCCGGCGCCATTCACACCCACAAGCGCGATGCGGTCACGGCGTTCAATGACGAAGCTTGCGTTGCCCAGTACCGGCTTCTGCCCGTAACTTTTCGAGACTCCCGAAAACTCTGCCACCATGCGCCCGCTGGGCTTGGGCTGAGGGAAGGAGAAACGGATCGCCTTCTCCTCGGCAGGAATTTCAATGCGTTCAATCTTCTCCAGTTCCTTGATGCGGCTCTGTACCTGCCGCGCCTTGGTCGCCTGGTAGCGGAAGCGATTGATGAACGCCTCCAGTTGTTCCACCCGCTCCTGCTGGTTGCGATGAGCCGAAACCAGTTGTTCGCGCCGCTGCTCTTTTTGCGCCAGGTATTTTTCGTAGTTTCCGCTGTAGAAGTGGACGCCTTTGTTCCAGATCTCCACCATCTTGTCCACGGTTACATCCAGGAAGTAGCGGTCGTGGGAGATCAGTACAAACGCATTCGGATATTGGTGGAGGTAGCCTTCCAGCCAGTTGCGGGCCTCCAGGTCCAGGTGGTTGGTAGGCTCATCGAGCAGGAGCAATCCCGGCTTTTGCAGAAGCAATTTCGCTAGTGCAATGCGCATCTGCCAGCCGCCGGAAAATTCCTCCGTTCTGCGTGCCCAATCCTCGCGCCGGAAGCCCAATCCCGAGAGCACTGTGCCCACCTGCGCATCCAGGGCGTAGCCGTCGCGGGTGCGGAACTCGTGTTCCATCTGGTGATAGCGCTCCGCTGCCTGCGTGTACTCAGGGCTGGCATGATCGAGTTCGCCGAGGCGCGTCGCCAGCGACTCCATGTCCTGCTCCATCTGGCTCAAGTCGGCGAATATGGACATGCACTCGGCAAAGACGGTTTGGCCGGAAACACTCAGTCCGTCCTGCGGCAGGTAGCCCACGGAGAGCCCGCGCGGGCGCGTAATGGAGCCATCATCCAGCGTCTCCATTCCGGCAAGAATTTTCAGTAGCGTGGACTTGCCAGTGCCGTTGGCCCCCACCAGTCCCACGCGGTCCTGTGCGGTAATCAGCCAGTCGAGATTCTGGAACAGAACCTTGTGGCCGAATTGCTTGCCTGCGGAAGAAAGCTGGATCATGTGCCTGAAACCCTATTTTCTCATCTGCCTGTGGCCCGTTTGCCTAATTTCTCTCGACGCAGGCCAATGCGGGCAGGGTAGAATCCCTCAGCGGCTCCGCTGACCTATGCATAGTCTCCAGGCAAGCGTACGCGACCTGTTCCGCTCTCACGAGGAAATCTACGCCGAGGCATACGAAAACCGGCAGTTCAACGCCGTGTACTTCGCCATGCTGGTGTTCGCCTGCCTGATTGCCTTGCTGGGCCTGCTGCTGAACAGCCCGGCTGTGATCATCGGGGCCATGCTGATCTCGCCGCTCATGGGTCCTATTCTCTCCTGCGGACTGGCGCTTACGCTTGCCGACTGGCCCCTAGGGCGCAAAGCCGCGCGTAACGTCGGCCTGAGCGTGGTGGAGACCATTGCTATCGCTGCCCTCGCCACGTGGATGTCACCATTGCGCGAGCCCACAGCGGAAATTCTGGCCCGCACCAGCCCGAATTTGATGGACCTTCTGGTGGCCCTGTTTTCAGGCATTGCCGGCACGCTGGCCCTGAGCACCCGCAAGGTCGGCATGACGATTGTTCCTGGCGTCGCCATTGCGACAGCGGTCATGCCCCCGCTCGCCACCACAGGCTATGGCATTGCCACCGGCCAGTGGGCAGTAGCGGGTGGCGCATTCATGCTTTTCTTCACCAACCTCACCACCATCGCAATCAGTGCCAGCCTCGTGTTCCTGGCGGCCGGGTTCCGTCCGCAAGAGCAGTTCGCCGCAGATGCTCCCCACGTTCTGGTGCGCTATCGGGTACTCATCTCCGCGCTGGTACTTGTGGTCCTCTCCATCCCGCTCATGCGCACCCTGCTCCAGGCAGCCCAGCAGGTTCGCCTTCGTAAGGAGGTGCAGCGGGTTTTGCTGGCGGAATTCGATCGTCCAGGAGACAAGAAGCTGGGAACCTTTGCTCTGAAGCTCGGAGGCGATGCCCTGGATGTGGACGTTGCGGTGCAAACATCGACCTTTATCGATGCCACGGAAACCAATGAGCTTCAGGAGCGCATCGGCAAGCTGGTGGGCCGTAACGTCCGTCTCCGCCTGGAACAGCTTCAGTTGGCCCGAAAGGGCGCCGAAGAAGAAGGCCGCCGGAACTTTCTTCTGGGCGGTAATCTCCGCACTGCAGATTCCGCCGACGCACTCTTTGTTGCTGGTGAGGTGGGACGGCTCCAGGAGCGAGTTCGTGAGTTCCTCCAGCGTCTGTTGGCCCCCGCCGGTCTGCGCGACATCCAGGTAATCTCCATCGGCATGCAGCCAGACAGCGTGTTGCGCATCGAGTTCACCGGGGCAGAGCAGGGAATTACCGACGATTCCGTGTGGAGGGTTGCCGTCGCGGAATTGAGCCGCGAACTTGGGGGGAGCATTCACCTGCTGGGCTCGGTCATGACCTCAAGCCAGCAGTTGCGCTACGAGCCGCGCGCTCTCTATCCCCAGCAGGACGAACTCAAGAAGGCCGCCGCTTCCTTTGGTGAAATGAGCCGTGCCTCACGTCCGCTCAAGCACCAGGTCATAGCGTCCGCCGGAGCGGATTCCGCCCTGGCTGCGCGACGCCTGCGGCTGCTCCAGCAGCAGCTTGCTATCTCCGCCGCCGAGGCAATTTACGACGCAGGGCAGGATCTGGATATGGTGCTGATTCGCTCTTTCCAGTCCATCGATGTCGCCAACGTGGTGCCCCGGCCGGAAGCAGGCCCGGCCTCGGCCTCTGCCTCCGAAGTTGGCCGGAATCAGCAAGCTCCATAAAAGCCTGCTTGAATTCCAGCCCTTGGCGTCCCCTGCCTCCGGGCAGTATCATGTACCTATGAACCTCGGTTTCCCGGAAATGATCTTCATATTTATCGTTGCCCTGCTGATCTTTGGGCCGAAGAAGCTGCCTGAAATTGGACGCCAGGTGGGCAAGGCGATGACCGAGTTCAAGCGTGCCAGCAACGAGTTCAAGTCCCAGCTCGACTCCGAGGTCCAGCAGATGGAGAACGAAGAGGCGCGCCAGCGTACCGCTGCTTCCCATGGTGCTTCGGAGCTCAGCGTTATGCCGCCGGAAGGGACGATTCCCGCCACCGCTGCTTACGGCGACGCACTCGACGCGGATGTGGATGCGGGCGGCTATCCGGTTGCCGACGAAGGTCAGAACAGCGCAACGGAGTCGGCTACAGAGGGATTCGCGGTGGATAGCGGCCTTCCGGTCGAAACTGCCTCCAGTGACCCAGCCGCCATCGACCTTCCCGCTTCTTCGGAGCCCACGTTGGAGCCGGCGTCCGAATCGACCTCTCCTGAAGTAACGGTTCCAGACTCGACCGACAACCGCAATGTCTGAGTACACCTTAGCTTCGAGTCCTGCGGAGGAGCCCGAACAGGAACTCACGGCCATGAGCTTCTTCGAGCACCTCGAAGAGCTGCGCCGCCGCATCATTCATTCGCTGCTCGCAGTTGCCGTAGCCTTCGGAGCATGCTGGTATTTCGCTGAAGGCATCTTTGGGCTCATGCAGCAGCCCATCATGGATGCGCTGAGAAACAACGGCCTGGAACAGAAGCTCGTTGTTCTTAGTCCGACCGATGCCTTCAACATGTACCTGAAGGTAGGTCTGGTCACCGGGGTATTTGTAGCTTCTCCATTTATTCTGTTCCAGGTCTGGCTTTTCGTCTCTCCCGGGCTCTATAAAAACGAAAAGCGTTACGTGCTGCCGTTCATGTTCTCTTCGGTGGCGCTGTTCCTCTCGGGTGGCCTCTTCGGTTACAAGGTTGTCTTCCCTTCAGCCTTGGATTTTCTACTCGCCTACGGCCGCCAGTTTGAGCCGATGATCACGATCGGGGCCTACACCGATCTGTTCCTCACCATCATCCTCGGACTGGGGATCGTCTTTGAGTTGCCCATCCTGGTTTTCTTTCTCTCCATCATGGGCGTAATTACTGCCGGATGGATGTGGCGCAACTTCCGCTACTCGTTCCTGGCGATCTTTATCGCTTCCGCCATCATCACCCCCACCTCCGATATCATGAACCTGTGCATCTTCGCCGCTCCCATGCTGGCCTTGTACATTCTGAGCATGGGGATTGCCTGGATCTTCAACCCCGGCGGCAAGAAGAAGCCGGCGTGATGCGGCGGACGACTACCGGAAGTTCATCTGCACTTCAGCAACATTTTCGTTGGGCATTTGTCTCTCCCTTTCTCCTCCTGCTCGCTGTGGCCTGTAGCTCCGGGGATAGCCGCGCCAGCGTACCGGCTCCCTCAGTTGCTTCCCAGTCTCCTGTGCAAGAGAGCTCTTCCGCCTCCGCAACTCCTGCAGGGTTGCGCGTTGATGCCGAGCGTGCCATGGAGCATGTCCGCACCGTAGTTGGCTTCGGTTCCCGCCCCGTGGGCAGCGCCGGACACCAGAAGCTCCAAAACTACCTTCGCGAAAAGCTCAAAGGAATCACTATTGAAGAGCATGCCTTTACAGCTTCGACGCCTGCAGGACGCTTTCCCATGCGAAACTTCATCGCGAAGTTCCCCGGCAAGAAGCAGGGGATCGTCGTCGTCGGGGGCCACTACGACACGAATTACCCCCTCAAGAACTATGTAGGAGCCAATGACGGTGGCTCCTCGACGGCGCTCCTTTTGGAACTCGCCGCCGTCTTGCGGAACCAGCCGCGCGAAGGCTACAGCATCTGGCTGGTGTGGTTCGATGGCGAAGAAGCGTTCAAAGAGTGGTCGCCCGCGGACAGCCTCTACGGCAGCCGCCAGCTCGCGGAGAAGTGGCAGCGCGACGGTACGCTCAAGCAGATTCGCGCCTTCCTGCTGCTCGATATGATTGGCGACGCCGACCTCCACATCATGCGCGATCGCAACTCTACTGCATGGCTTCAGGACGTCGTGTACAAAGCCGCCACTCGGCTGGGAAAACAGTCGTACTTTTTTCGCGAAGAAAACTACATCGACGACGACCACGTGCCCTTTGCCCGTCGTGGCGTCCCGGTGGTGGACCTCATCGACCTCTCGTACGGCCCGAACAACTCCTGGCATCACACAGCCAATGACACGCTGGACAAGGTGAGCCCGCGCAGTCTGGAAATCGTGGGCAACACCGTGCTGGAAACCATTCGTCTGTTGGAGTCGGCGGCTCCTTAAGGGTCTGCGCTGTCGCTGATCGCATCCCATACTTGAATGAGTCGCTTTAAGCCTCTCGAGTCTTTGCCTCAATGGTAGTTTCTGGAAGCTCGCTCCCCGGCGTGGAACCCAAGTGGAAGTTCGCGCTGCGTGCCTTCCGGCATCGCAACTACCGGCTCTTTTTCGCTGGACAGGGAATCTCTTTGGTTGGCAACTGGATGACATGGGTTGCCACCAACTGGCTGGTCTACCGGCTAACGGAATCGGCATTTTTGCTTGGAGTAGTGGGCTTCGCGGGGCAAATACCGCTGTTTCTGCTCGGTCCGCTGGCGGGCGTGTGGGTAGATCGCCTGGACCGTCGCCGCGTGCTGGTGGCAACGCAGGCGCTGGCCATGTTCCAGTCTCTGACCCTGGCGGCGCTGGCATTCAGTGGGCACATCAGCATTCACCACATTATTGCGCTGAGCCTGCTGCAGGGCTGCATCAACGCCTTTGATATGCCGGCGCGGCAGGCTTTTGTGGTGGAGATCGTTGAGAGCCGCCAGGACCTGGGCAGCGCCATCGCCCTGAATTCCACCATGGTGAACGGCGCCCGGCTCATTGGCCCGTTCTTTGCGGGGATTCTCATTGGCGTCTTTGGCGAGGCCATCTGTTACCTGCTGGATGGCCTGAGCTATATTGCCGTGATCTTCTCGCTGCTGGCCATGCGCATCGCCGCCAGTCCGCGTTCGGGCGAACGCAAGCATGTGTGGAGCGAGTTGAAAGAAGGCTTCAGTTACGCTTCAGGTTTCGCTCCTATTCGCTCAATTCTATTGCTGTTAGCTACCGTCGGCCTTTTCGGGATGCCATACTCCGTGTTGCTCCCGGTCTTCGCCGGCACCATTCTCCACGGAGGCCCTAAGACGCTGGGACTGCTGATGGGAGCCGCCGGAATTGGCGCGGTGGTTGGCGTTCTTCAACTTGCAGCCCGCCGATCGGTGTTGGGGCTCGGCAGAGTAATTGCCTCTACGGCAGCACTGTTTGGCGCGGCGCTGATCGCCTTTGCCTTCTCCCGCTCGCTTTGGCTTTCGCTGCCCATGATGGTTCTGATTGGGTACTCGCTCATGCAGCAGCTTGCGGGCAGCAACACGTTTCTCCAGACCATTGTGGAAGAGAACAAGCGCGGCCGCGTGATGAGCTTCTACACCATCGCCATCATGGGCATGACGCCCGTGGGCAGCCTGTTCGCAGGCTCGCTCGCCAGCCGCATCGGCGCGCCGGAAACCCTGCTGATCTCTGGCCTTGTCTGCATCGCAGGAGCCGCCGTCTTCGCATGGCATCTGCCCGCCATGCGAGTCCTGGTGCGGCCGATTTACGTGGAGTTGGGGATCATCCCCGAGGTCGCCAGCGGCCTGCAGTCGGCTACCGCGCTTCAGACACCGCCGGAAGATTAGGACAAACGAAAACTCGCAGTGGGTCCTTGCCTGGCTTTGCAACGTGGGTAGCGGGATCAATCCAGATCCGAATATCTTTTTACCCCGTCCTTTGAAGTCTTCGCCTGTTTCGAACGATCCACGCCCGCATCCCGTTTCCCGAAGTGGCGGATGACCACATCCTGAGCGACATAGTCTCCTGACCTGCGTGCGCTGCGCCGCTTCGAGCCGGAAGTCTGCACAGGTGCTACTGCCGGCTTCGGCGATGGAGAATTACTTACCTTTGCGTCTATGGGGTTTGCATCGGATTGAGGCATCGCTTCCGGGACGCTGCCTTGCCGCGAGCTAACCGTTTGTACCATTGCCTCTTCGCTGGTAGCGGATTCGGCCACAGGCAAAGCCGCTGGAGCTTCCGCCGCAGCGTTGGCTTCGGTGTTGGGCAGCAGGGGAGAAGCGTTCCGGCGCGTGCCTGCGGCAAAGCCCAGCGTAAGCCCCAGCGCCAGCACTGCGGAGGTCGCCGCCGCACGCCGCCACTGGAGTTCGCGCAAAGAATGCGGCTGCAATACCTGTGAGCGCATCGCCTCGGGCCGGGTCGTGCTCCAGCTCCAGAAGTGTCTGGCATTGGTGTCTTCACGCGTGGGCGGTTGAGCGTTAGCGGGAGAGGCTGTCTGTTTTACCGTCGGCTGGGGAGGCATCCAGCTCTGCCGTGCCGCACGTTGCTCAGCCAGCTCGGACCACCTCGCGGCATCCTCTAGTGCCCGGATTTCCATGGCCTCACGCGCGATCTGTTCCTGCTTCGTACGCTCGCGGAGCGCGGCCTCGCGGTGCTGTCTCCGGCGTTCGCGCCTGTCCTGCCGCGCTGTCTGCCAAAGCGCACACTGCTCCCGCAATGTGATTGCGGTATGCTCCACAAAATTCCGACCCAAGGCCAAGCCCTGCTTCCACGCAACTGCTCCGCTTTCGCGGACTATGGCAGAACCTTCAACGAGCCTGTGTCCGATGCTGGTGAGTGCGTCCGCAGCAGACTGCCGTGCTCCGCTCCGTGCGGACGCCATGCCTGTAGGCGCCATGAGGATTGTTTCTTTTTTCAGCTCCTCTGCCGGAATCGCGCCCGGAGCCACCCACACGCTGCACTCCAGGTCGCGGGCCTTCTGTGAGGCATACTCCAGCGCCTGGCGCACGTCGATTCGGTCCAGTTGAATCTCCACGTCGGCGTCGGCCTGCCCCTGCAAGCCAGGTGGGGCCACCTCGACGACATACCCGAGCGTGCGCAGATACTCGCAAAGCGTGGCAGCGTCGGCTTCCTGATGTGTGAGGATTCGTGCGAGCGGCATGGTTCCTCCCTGGGGAAGGAGAGGTTTCAAAACGCCTCCCGAAGTCCCCACCCGGAAGGGCGTTTCATCACCTACTTAGAAGCGCAGTAGGGGTGTTAAGTCGCCCGGCGGAACAAGCTTTTTACAATGCCCGCTCCTGCCCGAAGAGACGCGATTCGTGGACAAGTTTCTCGACAAGCGTTCCATACTTTTCAATAGAAGATGCTTTCGGTACTATCCTTTGTGTCCCATCGTTCCGTACTCGCGGCGCGCGCGGAACTCTTCCTGGTGAGGTGACGTAATGGTTGAACTGAAGGTCAACGGAGTCCAACGAACATTCGACGGCGAAGCCGAGATGCCCCTGCTGTGGTACGTGCGGGATATCCTCGGTCTGACCGGAACCAAGTTCGGCTGCGGCATCGCCATGTGTGGCGCCTGCACGGTCCACAAGGATGGGCAGGCAATTCGCTCCTGTATCACGCCCATGAGCTCCGTGGCCGGGGCGGAGATTCGGACCATTGAGGACATCAGCAAGGACGGCCCCCATCCCGTACAGACCGCGTGGATGGAGAATGACGTTCCCCAATGCGGCTACTGCCAGCCAGGGCAAATCATGTCCGCCGTTGCGCTGTTGACCAACACGCCTAAGCCCAACGATCAGCAGATTGTGCAGGCCATGTCCGGAAATATTTGCCGCTGCGGAACCTACCAGCGCATCCGAGCCGCCATCAACGCTGCCGCCGGGGTGAGAGCATGAGCGCCATCACAAATGTCAGCCGCCGTGGTTTCCTGCAAGGATTGCTCTCTACCGGAGCCTTCGTCCTGAGCGTGCAGGTAATCCCTGAGTCCTTGTTTGCGCAGGTGTCAGCCACCAAGACTACCGCCGACAATGCCGCGCTGCATCCTTCGCTCTACCTGGGAATCGAGCCTGACGGCACGGTGTACATCGTTGCTCACCGCTCGGAGATGGGAACCGGAATCCGCACCTCGCTCCCCATGGTTGCCGCCGATGAGCTTGATGCTGACTGGAGCCGCGTGAAGATTGAGCAGGCCATCGGCGATGATCGCTACGGCGACCAAAATACCGATGGGTCGCGCTCCATTGTGCGCTTTTACCAGCCGCTGCGCGACGCAGGCGCCACCGCCCGCCTCATGCTCCGCCAGGCTGCGGCCCAGCAGTGGAAGGTTCCGCTGTCGGAAGTTGAAACCGAACTGCACACCGTCGTTCACCGCAAATCCAACCGCAAGGCGGACTACCGCGAACTGGTGGCTGCTGCCGCCGCGCTCCCGGTTCCACAGAAATCGCAGTTGCAGTACAAGCCCGCCAGCGCCTGGCGCTACGTGGGCAAGAAAACCAAAACCTTTGACCTAGCCGACGTCTGCAACGGCAAAGCCATCTACGGCATGGACGCAAAGATGGACAACATGGTGTACGCGGCTATCCAGCATCCCCCGGTTCTCGGAGGCAAGGTGGTTTCGGTGGATGACAGTGAGGCCCGCAGGGTCGCTGGAGTGCAGCGCACCGTGCAGATCCAGCCCTTTAAGCCACCCCATGTATTCCAGCCGCTCGGCGGCGTGGCCGTTATTGCCAACAATACCTGGTCAGCATTCCAGGGCCGCAACAAGCTGAAGATCACCTGGGATAACGGGCCCAACGCCAGCTACAACTCCGAAGAGTACCGCAAGCAACTGGAAGCCACCGTCAGCCAGCCCTGCAAGGTAGAGCGCAGCGCCGGAGACGTGGACGCCATTTTCGCCAAGGGCGGCAAGGTAATCGAGGCGTTGTACTACGCTCCGCACTTGGCGCACGCTTCCATGGAGCCCCCGGTCGCCGTGGCTGACTTCCGCGACGGCAAGGTGACATTGATCGCCCCCACGCAGAATCCCCAGGCGGTTCAAGAAGCCGTTTCGGATGTGATGGGTATTCCGAAAGAGAACGTGGTTTGCCACGTCACCTTCCTGGGAGGCGGCTTCGGGCGCAAGTCCAAGCCGGATTATTGCGCAGAAGCCGCGGTGCTCTCGCGTGAACTCGGACGCCCGGTGAAGGTGGTATGGAGCCGTGAAGACGACATCAAGTTCGATTACTACCACTCGGTGTCAGCCATGTACATGAAGGCCGCAGTCGATGCCAGGGGCAAGCCCACAGCATGGCTGCAACGCTCCGCGTCTCCTCCAATTGCGTCCACATTCACGGAAGGCGAGCAATACGGTGCTGGCCTGGAAATGAGCCTGGGTTGGGTTGATATGCCGTTTGCCGTTCCCAATCTACGCATCGAAAATGGTCCCGCAAAAAATCACGTGCGCATTGGTTGGTTGCGCTCGGTCGCCAACATTTACCACGCTTACGCGGTGCAGTCCTTTGCCAGCGAATTGGCGCACGCCGCCGGGCGCGACCCGCTCGACTACCTGCTGGAACTCATGGGTCCAGCCCGCAGGCTGGATCTTAACGGCGCCAAGTATGGCAACTACACGCAGCCGCTCGATGCCTACCCCATCGATATTGGCCGCCTGCGCCGCGTCACGGAAGTGGCCGCACAGCGCGCCGGCTGGGGCAAGCGCAAGTCCGGCAACGGATGGGGCATGGGTATCGCCGTGCATCGCAGCTTCCTGACCTACGTGGCCAGTGTGGTTGAGGTCGAAGTGGATAGCCAGAACCGCATCCGCATTCCACGCGTGGAAACTGTGGTGGATGCTGGACTGGTCATCAACCCGGAGCAGACCCGCAGCCAGTTCGAGGGCGCGAACGTCTTTGGCATGAGCCTCACGATGAGTGGGGAGATCACCGCCAAGGATGGTGCGATTCAGCAGTCGAACTTCAATAACTACCCGGTCGCGCGCATGAACCAGGCGCCCGTCCGCACCAACGTTCACCTGATGGAGAGCAATGCCGCGCCCGGAGGCGTGGGAGAGCCTGGCGTTCCTCCATTCGCACCCGCGCTGTGCAATGCGATCTTCGCAGCCACGGGAAAGCGGTTGCGGGAACTCCCGCTGTCGAAGGCGGGGTTCACGGCGTAGAGAAAGACGGGCCACGGAAACGTTCGTGCTAAACGCGGTGCAGGGAAGGACACGGCTTCTAGCCGTGCTGTAAAAAGCATCATCGGCACGCCTGAAGGCGTGTCCTTCCTGTCAGGCCAGAGTCTTCTGCTCCGCTCTCCTCGCAGATTCGATCTTTTTTTATTTCTTCCGCTTCAGCACGCGCTTGACCGCCTGCACAATGTAGGGCGCGGTCAGTCCGTAGCGCTCAATGAGCTGGTCCGGGGTTCCGGACTCGGCATAGGTGTCCCGAACTCCCACGTATTCCATCGGGACTGGGCGAATCTCGGATAGCGCACGTGCTACCTGCGATCCCAGGCCGCCGTCGAGCAGATGCTCTTCGGCACTCACGATCGCGCCGCACTCTTCTGCCGCGCGCGCAAGGGCTTCGCGGTCGAGCGGCTTGATGGTGTGCATATCGAGCACACGCGTGGAAATTCCTTCGTCTTCCAGTTGCGACTGCGCTAGCAGAGCCTGGCCGACTTCGAGGCCGCAGGCAACAATGGCCACGTCACGGCCGTTGCCGTGCTGTTTGGCCTTGCCGATTTCAAATTTTTCGTCCGCCCCGTAAATAATCGCCGCCTTTGGCCGCCCGGTGCGTAGGTAGCACGGCCCAACATGTTCGGCCATCTGGTGGACGAGGGCCTTGGTGCAGGCCTCATCGGAAGGAACCAGAACCACGAAGCCCGGAAGCCCGCAGGCCAGCGCGATATCTTCTACCGACATCTGACTTGGGCCATCCTCGCCGATGGAAATGCCGCTGTGGGACCCCACAAACTTTGCATTTGCTTTAGGATACGCTACGGTGGCACGGAGCTGGTCGTAGCCCTTGTCCATCAGGAACACGGCGAACGAGGATGCAAAAGGAATCTTGCCAGTGAAGGCCAATCCAGCAGCAATGCCGACCATATTGGCCTCCGCGATTCCAACGGTATAAAAGCGGTCCGGGAACTCCTTGGCGAACTTTACGCTGAAGGTGGACTTCATCAGGTCCGCGTCAAGAGCGATCACATTCGGATTCTTCTTCCCGACCTCCACCAGCGCCGCGCCATAAGCTTCGCGTGTTGCCGGCCCCATTTTCAGTTCAAACTTTGCCGCTGTCGTCTTCATAGGCTCATCTGCCTTCCGTCAAATTCTGTATCGTTGCGAAAACGCCGCGATAGCCGTGGCTATTCCTATTTGGCCTTGGAGGCTAGCGTGTCAGTTCCTTCACCGCGGCCTCGACCTGTTCCTTTTTGGGA
>JBFXAV010000016.1:0-12284 GCA_050183935.1 Candidatus Korobacteraceae bacterium
CCGGGCGTCTACCGAAGCCTCTTGCGAACTCGACTCGGTTTGCAGCAGCGGAGCCTCAGCGCTGACGTTGACAACTTCCGAGGTGTTTCCAACTTCCAGCGTGAGATCAAGACCGGTGATGTTCGCGGCCGAAACCGTCACGTTCTCCCGGACCAGGCTCTTGAATCCTGCCTGCTGAACTTCCACGCGGTAAACGCCAGAGGGCAGCGCAGTGAAGTTATACGTTCCTGCCGACGTGGACTCCATGGAAGAACTCGTCCCCGTAGCCAGGCTGGTCACAGTGATGTTTGCATTGGCGACCACAGCTCCAGTTGGATCAAGAACAGTGCCACGAATGCTGCCGCGATCGGTCTGCGCCCATGCGGAAGCTGTCGAGAACACCGCAAAGGTCACTACCCCAATCATCGCTACCCGCGACATCTTGCGCAGGACTTCAAGGCCTCTCCAGAAAGCTTTGGCTGTTTTCTGAATCGGCACGCAAACGTGTTCTGTAAAAACAACACACCTCTCCTTTGTCATGGCCTCTCTCCATTTCTGAACCAAATTTGTACCGACAGGATGAGGGAATGCGTGGAGCACGAAGATTTGCGGGGCCGTGTAAGCAATCTCACCCCCTGGCTGGTCCGCGATAATCGATAATCTTTAAATTGTTGTCAAGGAATTTCTACACAATGACTTGAAAATCAATTGGGGGCCGCTCAGGGA
This sequence comes from Candidatus Korobacteraceae bacterium, assembly GCA_050183935.1. GTDB lineage: Bacteria > Acidobacteriota > Terriglobia > Terriglobales > Acidobacteriaceae > DASZRZ01. Next base: position 706 of record JBFXAV010000016.1, read on the forward strand.
ACAGCCAGTGTAGAGTCATTCAAAACAAAGAACTTCTAATAGGTATTGGGATCTCTTTAAGTTATTGATTGAAAAAGGGATAACTCGAAACCAGGCCGATCTTTATCGACGCGGGATTTGGATGAAACAGGAATTTACTTTGAATGGGACTCCATCGAAAAACAACCGGCGCGGAGGACAACTGTTTTTGCAATCGTCTTACGCGCCGTTCTGCGTTGATCGTGTAAACGTTTGTTAGCGGGATGCACTCGTATTTCTTCCAGAGCGTGGTTTGCCCCAGAAGATAAACGTCCCAAGTTTGCTTCCCGTCACCACATCCACAGCTCCATCTTTGTTCAGATCCGTGGTCAGCAAAGTCGAACCGGCGCCTGAGCTGTTATCAATCAGCTCCGGCACGAACCGAGCTTTTCCTGGAGCTTTTGGATCGCGGACTGTTTTGTACCAGTAAAGAACCGGAGGACCGAAGGGGTCAACATCCAGATAGTCGGCGTTGTGCGACCAATATCGCTTTCCCGCGATATAGTCCGGAATGCCGTCACCGTCCATGTCCATATATGTGGTACCGTGCGGCTCAGAGAAAACCACCCCTCCTGCATTTTCCTTCGCCGTCCCCAGATCATCCATGATCATGTGCTGCACGAAAGAGATATTCCCCTGGGCGTCACGTTTCTGCTCGAACCATGCCATACCCCATCCATGGGCATTCAGCGCGGTCACCACATCGTTCAACCCGTCTCCATTGGCATCGTAAACAGCCATGACGCTGCCGCCAGAACCGCCGTGGCCATAGCGGCCAAAGACCTCAGGATGATATTTCCATGGTTGATCACCGCCCGAAGAGGGCTGCTCCCACCAGCCATACATGTTCAGAATATCCACCCGCCCGTCGCCATTAACATCTCCTGCACCGATGCCATGTGCAGTTCCGTATCCTTGCTCGGAGACACGGCGAACAACCCACGGGCCGGTCGGATTGGCGGCGTCCGGCTTGGCATACGCGACATATCCGTCGCCCATGTAAACCACGGCAGGCTTGCCGCTGCCATCGATATCCGCCAGCAGGGCAATCTCGCTTTGCACGGCGGTAACCACTTTATGCATATCCCAACGGCGGCCTTCCCCCTTGGGATTCACGTACAGATACACTCCGCCGGCCTGCCCGCCGTAGTTGACTTTGATCACATCGGGCCAGCCGTCACCGGTAAAATCCGATGCGTACTGCACCCACCAATCGTTGAATGAGGTGGAAGGGCTCGTCGATTCGGCAAGGGTGATTTCTCTGCTCTTCGTGTAGTCAGGGCCATAATAGATGTAGGGCCCGGAAACGATATCCAAAACACCGTCGCGGTTAAAATCCGCGGCAGCTGCGCTCATGGAGTAGTAGAAATCGTTGACCCGCTGCTTGCGGAAATCGCTCGACGTCTTGTCGGGAACCCGCTCCTTGAGTCCGAGGTCTGCATAAGCTACGTTCTTGAACCGCGCTTCGCCCGATCCTCCCACATAGAGTGCCAGTGGCCCGTACCCTTCATCCGTAATACCACCGGCTTCGCGGCCATTGTTCAATACGGCACGGATGACGTTGGCATCCAACATGAACTCGATCTGGTTCCACTCATTGGCGCGCAGGCTTGTGTCTGGTGGCGTAAAGGGCAGCTTCACATTGTAGCGAGGCGGAGTGAACTGGCGCTGCGGCGCATTTGGATCTGGCGGAGTCGATACCCGCACCAGGCCGCCGCCACGTGGCAGCTTGTTCCGTGTGAGAATCTTGCCTTGAGCATCCAGGGTCACACCGTAAGAAGGCGTTCCCTCTTCTGTGAGGGATACAAAAACTCCCTTCCAACCATCGTCACTCTTTTTCACGCGGAACAACGCGCCGGTTTCGCAGCCGCCCGTGCAGCGGAAGTCGGCATAAAACCCGACATCCTGATAGGAACGATCCAGCATTATCCAGCCGCCGCTCCCAGCTTGAGGCGTTCCGATCAGTTCCCCGTTCTCGGCGCGCCAATTCGCCTGGCCCAGGGTTTGCCAGCCAGTGAGACTTGAACCCTTGAAGGTGACATCCGGGTTAAAAGAAGGACCGCCTGCGAGCGCCGGTACTGTACCAAGCAGCAAGAAGGCCATTAACAGCAGAAAGCGCTTATCAGACATGAGCTTTTCCTATTCGCAAATCCAGGCTTCGCTTGAAGCCAATTGAGAGTTAACGGAGCAATCCACTCGCTCCGCGAAGCGTGCTTCTGGAACTTTTTGCGTCTTGTTCAGAGAAACTTCCCACCCCAGCAAATGCCGCAACGCTGCATCATACATCAGAATATGTTGAAAATTGGACGAATCCCGCCCTACTAATGCCCACTTAGCGCCCTTCACGAAGGCCGAAGACAAATAGCGAATTGCTGGCGCTGACCGCTACATACTGTTTCCCATTCACGGAGTAAGTCATCGGTCCATTCTGGATAGGGCCGCCAAGCTGAATCTTCCAGAGCAAGGAACCACTCCTTGCATCCAACGCGAAAAAGTACCCTTCGCGTCCGCCTGTGAACAGAACGTCCGATGCAGTTGTAAGAATGCCTGCATCAGTCACATCTGTCATTTTGTACTCCCACTTCCACTTGCCAGTCTGTGGGTCGAACGCACGGACGGTGCCGTAATTCTCTTCTTCCATTCTTAAATTCGGCTGTTGCACCGCCCGCATCCCCGCACCGACCGTACGCGAGACGTAGGCTGCTTTGTCTACTTGTCCGCGTGCGCTGTAGTTTTGCCCTTCCACGTACTCCTGGTCGCCACGGGCGAAGACAGTGGCGGTGTTCTCCCAGACATTGACGTAAAAGAGGCCTGTGCGAGGACTGTAGGAAGGATTGAACCAGTTAGTTGCACCCTGATTCCCGGGATAGATGAGCACGCCCTCGCGGCTCGGCATAGCGTCGGCCGCACGAATGGGACGCCCCTTCTCATCAAAACCGGCGTTCCAGTTTTGCTTAGCAATCGGAGTTGCTCGCAGAAACTCGCCTGTTTTGCGATCCAGCACATAGAAAAACCCGTTGCGATTGGCCCATAGCATCACCTTGCGCTGCTGGCCTTTCCACGGAATCTCTGCGAGCACGGCTACCTGTACGGCGTCCCAATCAAACTCATCATGCGGCATGAACTGGTAGTGCCACTTCAGCTTGCCGGTGTCGGGATCAAGAGCGACTACCGAACAGGTGTAGAGGTTGTCTCCCGGACGGACCTCTCCGTTGTGATCAGGACCGGGATTGCCAACGCCCCAGTAGGTAAGGTTCTCTTCCGGATCATACGACCCTGTTACCCAAATCGAACCTCCGCCACGTTTCCACGAATCTCCGGCCCAGGTTTCACTGCCGGTTTCTCCTGGCCCGGGGACTGTATAGAATTTCCACGCTTCGGCGCCGGTCTTGACGTCATATGCAACGATGTAACCGCGAATCCCACGCTCCCCGCCTGCCGTACCGACGATCACCTTGTCCTTGACCACCAGTGGAGCCAGCGTCATCGAATATCCGCTTGCGAACTTTGCAACAACACTCTCCCAAAGGCGGCGACCGCTCCTGGCATCGATCGCTATAAGGTGAGCGTCCAGGGTGGCAAGAAACAGCGTGTCGCCGTGAATCGCCAAGCCGCGCGTAATGCGCCCACAACATGGGTTCCCCTGGCCCGGAGTGTAGCGGAAAATCCAGAACATCTTGCCGGTGGTGGCATCCAGCGCCAGAACATCGTTGCCCTGGGTGGTGTACATGATCCCGTCCACCACCAGCGGCGTCGCCTGGTAGTAGTCGAGCCAGCGCGCCTGGAAGACCCACTTCAACTCCAGATCCTTGGCATTTGCCGGCGTGATTTGCGCCAGCTTGCTGTGGCGCTGGCTGGCATAGCCTCCCGAATACGTGAGCCAGTTGTGCGGCTCCTGATCGGCATTGAGGATGCGCTGCGGAGTCACCTGGGCCAACGCGGACCCTGCAAGAACAGACAGGAACAGGAGGAATCTCAAATTCATTGTATGCATTTCCTTTCTGCGTCCCAGTTCGGGCACTGTGAGTACAGAATGGCGGCCAAAGACGCCCGGCTCCCAAGCGAACCAAGGAAACGGGCGCTATGCAGCTTGTAAGTTTATGCATTAGAACTGCGAGTGGAGCAATAATCTTACGGTAAATTCGGGGGAAGTTTACGCCTCACCGGACAAACGCACTGGCAAATAGCAGCCAAGTTCCGAATGCTGGCTCGTCATGCCCGCCTCTGTCGGCCAAGGTAGCTGACGAGGTGATCGATCACATCCCGCGCGTCGTCCCCCGCTCCACAGATAAAGGTTGATTTGCGTCTCCGCAGCAAGGGCAGTCCAAGCGCATAGAGTCCTGGCGCATCCACCACGCCGCCATCGTGCCGCAGGTAGCCCTTGGAATTGAGTGCAGGTACGTGGAGCCAACTGTAATCCGGACGGAATCCTGTAGCCCAGACAATCGACCGAATCTCTCCACTACGCAGGTCGAGACTGAGCCGCGACGATGCCGGAGCACGGGTTGGCTCGAAGCGTTCCGGAGGAGCAATATCCGCGTCAAAATCACGGGCGCGCGCCCACTCGTCGAAGGTGTCAAGGAGCCGTTCCATCTTTAAATCCGCGAGAGCAAACTGATTTCGCAACCCTCCGGAGAACAATGCGCGTCCGTCGCGCACTGCGGCAAGACGGCCTACGAGGTTCACGCCTATTCGGCTAAGACTATTGAGATCCAGCGTCGAACGCTCCGGCGTGCCCACGAGTTGGGGGGACGGCAGCCCGCGCGCCCGCGTCAGGTCGTCAACTTCGTCATAGCGTTGGTCCCACACACCGGAGGCATCCATCCACCACAACACATCGCGACCACGATAGGTTCTCGGCAGCCGCACGTGCTCGCCGACCGAGAGCATCACCGGGCTGCCGGAGCGGTGAATTTCCTCCGCGAGTTGCACGCCCGTAGCAGATGCGCCCACAACGAGTACGCCGCCTTCAGGAAGTATCTGTGGATTGCGATAGTTAAACGGAGTGAAGCATGGGATGGATTCCGGCACTGCCTGACGAATGCCGGGAATGCTAGGAACGTTGCAGGCGCCACTCGCCAGCACTACGGTGCGGCAGGAAAAGTCACCCTGACTCGTCGCGACGTGGTATCCCGCATCGGTTTGCGTGATCGAGGTTACGGTTGTGTGCGCGCGTACGGGCGCATTCGAGACCACTGCGTAGCGCGAGACGAAATCAATCACCTCGGACATGGTCATGTACCCGTCAGGGTCCGAGCCCTTGTACTCATGACCGGGCAGGCGACTTTGCCAGTTCGGCGTCAGCAGCCGCAACGAATCCCAGCGCTCGCGCCGCCAGGAGTTGGCAATCTCCCCGCGCTCAAGTACAACGTGATCAATCGAGTAGTCTGTGAGGTATCGGCTCGCCGCGAGGCCCGCATGACCTGCCCCTACGACCACCGTGGTGACGCGTTCGATGTTCCGCTCCGCTGTGCTGCCGCCTTAAATGCTAGACCACTTCGACGGTGACGTTCACCGGGTTGGTAATCACGTCGTAGACCGCCGAGCGCTTTTGCGACTGGGCGACAAGCGCCTCAATGTCCTTCTTCGACGCGTCCGCGTCAATCTTGAAGGTCACCTTAATATCGTCGTAGCCATTGCGCACGTCACTGTCGATGCCAAGAATACCGCGAATATCCATGGTGCCTTCCAGCTTGGATTCCACGGAGCGAAGCTGGATGCCGCGATTCTGCGCGACTGCGGCGACTCCTGCGGTAAGGCAGCTTGCCAGACCGACCAGCACATATTCGATCGGCGTGATGCCGTGATCCTCGGAGGCGAAAATTTCAGGATGGTCCGCATCAAACGAGGTCTCGGTTTTATGGCTCTGCTCCTGTCCGAGGCCGAAAAAACCATGTACCTTGGCCTTGCTGTGCGTGCCATTCTGCCACTTGCAGGTCGCCCGCCATGTGAATTGGGCTGCCTCGGGCGCCCCTTTGAGCGCTTCCCGCGCGTCCAGCAGCGCCTGCACATTGACTCCGTTATTGACGGTCGCCATGGTCATCGTGAGCTCCCTTCCTTGATCGCATTCGATTCACGTGAAGGCCTTGGATTATACATCGCGGCTGAGAACCGCAGCTAGAACAGGGGATATAATCGCGCGCATGGCCAGGTCTTCTTCCAAGGCGACCGCAGGCGCTGTCGGAACCGTGGAAACGCAGTTCCTGGACCTTCCGAAACCACTGGCGCTGGATTGCGGACAAGCACTCTACCCGGTGCGCATCGCCTATGAGACCTACGGAACGCTTTCGCCGGCGCGCGACAACGCGATTCTTGTTTGCCACGCGCTCAGCGGAGATGCGCACGCCGCCGGCTTCGCGAAGACTCCTCCAGCAGAGAGCACCCGAGACGGCTTCGGGGCCGAAGATCGTGACGGCAGTGCCGGTCGTGGTCTTGGCTGGTGGGACGGCATGATCGGCCCCGGCAAGGCCTTCGATACCGAACGCTATTTCGTCATCAGTACCAACCTGCTAGGCGGATGTCGCGGAACCACCGGCCCTTCCTCCACAAACCCGGCAACAGACAAGCCCTATGCTTCGGATTTCCCGGTCATTACCGTGGCAGACATGGTCCGAACCCAACGAGCGTTCCTTGACGAGCTCGGCGTTCCCCGCCTCGCCGCCGTTGCCGGAGGTTCTCTTGGCGGGATGCAGGCGCTCGAATGGGCCGTATCGTATCCCGATCAGGTCGATTCCATCGTCGTCATTGCGAGCACCCACGCATTACAGCCGCAAGGAGTTGCCTGGAACGCTATCGCTCGCAACGCCATCATGGCCGATCCCGACTGGCAGGGCGGACACTACTACGGGACCGGACACGCTCCCAACGCAGGAATGGGCGTGGCGCGCATGGTGGGACACATTACCTATCTCTCCGCGAAGTCGCTCGCGGACAAATTCGGACGGCGGCTGCAGTTCGCCGAAGACATCAGGTACACGCTGAGCGATCCCGAGTTCCAAATAGAAAACTACCTGCGCCATCAGGCAGAGAGCTTCGTGAGGCGTTTCGACGCCAACACCTATGTGTACACGTCGCGTGCACTGACCTACTTCGACCTTGCGCGCCAATATGGTGGCGGGAATCTTGCTCGCGCACTACGCAACGTATCGGCGAAAACGTTGCTGATTGCCTTCAGCTCCGACTGGCTGTACCCGCCATCGGATTCCGAAGAGCTTGCCGAAGCCTTGCGTTCAGTTGGTAAAGACGTTGAGTTGCACGTGATCGAGGCACCCTACGGGCACGACTGCTTCCTGCTGGAAGAAGCACGCCAGACTCCAATGATTCAGCATTTCCTGGAACGCGTGACATCCGAGACCTCTATGCGCAGAACCGGTGGCACCGTTCTTTGAAAGGGCACGGCTTCAGTAGCGCCGCAAGTTGCATGCACTACCGGTGGCGCAGACCTTTGAAAGGTTTCAGCCATGCCGCAAGCTGCCACACCGGTGGCAGGAGTTTACTTGATGCTACTGCTGCACTTGCGCGCTACCGGTGGCGCAGGCCTTCAGGCCTGCGATCTATAGTGAAGAAGAAAAACGGCTTTAGCCGCTGAGGGACGTTTGACCCATTCTGTAAAACTTTAGAGTGACCATGGAAGAAACTCGAAATTTCGGATTTGAAACTCGGCAGGTACACGCAGGACAGCGCCCGGACCCGAACACCGGAGCGCGCGCCGTGCCCATCTACCAGACCACCAGCTACGTCTTCGAGGATCCCGAATCTGCCGCCGCCTACTTTAATCTTCAGGAATACGGCAATACCTACTCGCGCATCATGAATCCGACGGTGGCCGTCTTTGAAGAGCGCATGGCCAGCCTCGAAGGAGGCTGCGGGGCGGTCGCCTTCGCCAGCGGAATCGCGGCACAGAATGCAGCCCTCTTCACCATGCTTGGCCCGGGCGACCATATTGTGTCGTCATCCGCCCTCTACGGAGGAACCGTCAACCAGTTCAAGCACATGCTGCGAAAAATGTCGGTGGACCTCACGTGGGTGAATCCCGACGATCCGGATGCATGGAAGGCCGCCATTCGCGACAACACCAAGGCCTTTTATGGCGAGACCATCGGAAACCCTGGCGGCAACGTGCTCGACATCGAGACTCTTGCCGGCATTGCTCACGAGCACAAGCTTCCGCTCATTGTGGACAACACCTTTGCAACGCCATATCTCTGCCGCCCCATCGAATGGGGCGCGGACATCGTGGTGCATTCGGCGACGAAGTTCATCGGAGGCCACGGCACCAGTATCGGCGGCGTGGTGGTGGACTCGGGAGCATTCGACTGGTCCAATGGCCGCTTTCCGGTCATCGCCGATCCCTCGCCCGCATATCACGGCCTTAAGTTTCACGAAACCTTTGGCATGTACGGCTACCTGATGAAGCTACGTGCGGAAACCCTGCGCGACCTGGGTGCTGCCCTCAGCCCGTTCAATGCGTTCCTGTTTCTCCAGGGATTGGAGACGCTGTCGCTCCGCATGGCGCGCCACGTGGAGAACGCTGTGGCCGTGGCCCGCTATCTTGCCTCGCACGAACTCGCCTCGAACGTCACCTATGCGGGACTGCCTGCAAGCCGCTACCGCCCGCTGGTGGAAAAGTACCTTCCCCGTGGCGCTGGAGCAGTGTTCTCCTTCGACTGCCGCGGAGGCCGCGCCGCCGGTCAGGACTTCATTCGCGGCGTAACTTTATGGTCGCACCTGGCCAACGTGGGAGACTCCAAGAGCCTGATCATCCATCCCGCCAGCACCACGCATCGCCAGCTCAACGACGAGGAATTGAAAGCCGCAGGCGTGAATCCGGGAACCATACGGCTTTCCGTCGGGACCGAATCCATCGACGATCTCATCTGGGATCTGGAACAGGGCTTCGCGCGCACTGCCGCGTCGGCCAACACCGAGGTAGCGTCACAATGAGCGTACCCACACCGCTCTCTTCCACTACTCCATTCAATCTGGCGCGCTACCAGGACCCGCTCACCATTCAGCGCGTCCTGCACAATGCCAAAACCATCGCCATTGTGGGGCTGTCGAACAACGAGTTGCGGGCCAGCTACTTTGTGGGCTACTACCTCAGGCGTCACGGCTACCGCGTCCTGCCGGTGAATCCGCGTGAGCCAGAGATCATGGGCGAAAAAAGCTTCAAGAGCCTGCTGGAGATACCGGTTCCGGTGGACATCGTCAACGTCTTCCGCGCACCCGATGCTTTGCCGGGAATCGCCGCCGAGGCCGTCAAGATTCGCGCTGGAAACCTATGGTGCCAGTTCACCGTCATCAACGCCGAAGGAGCACGCATCGCGGAGGGCGGAGGCGTCTCCGTGGTGATGGATCGCTGCATCAAGGTGGAACACGCCCGCTACGTGGGACGCATGCACTGGCTCGGCTTCAACACGCAGCGAATCACGTCGGTGCGTGGGGGATTGCAGTAGGTTTTCGAGGCCGGAGTCATGCGCTAACACGCTTACGAGAATGAACACGTAATCTGGTTTAAGCATGCAAAGATTTGTAGGATCGTACTTATGGCTGCTTGTATCTATCCTGGCCCCCATTCTTCGAAAATGTCGGAAGAACACTCCCTTCCGGCTGGGCTAGGCGAATATGTGGGGTCCCGTCCGCTTCTGGACAGAATCTGCGTAGACTGCAACAACAAACTGGGAAATGAATTGGAAATACCGTTCTTGCGTGTGGGTCCAGTTGGCCTCTTGCGTTGGATTATCGGTATTCGCGGCAGAAAAGGCACTTCTCCTTCTCCTTTTCGGCGAAACGCTGGTAAAACGAGAGGGGTGATCGCAATGGGGAAGATTAGCTCCCTTCCATTTCCGATTGCTCTGGAAATTGATCCAGGCACACAGGACGCTCACCCTATGAGACAAATTGTCATGAAGCATCCTTTGTTGGGAATTCAGCCATTCCCGATATTTGATAACACCACCCCAGATGCTTTCAGGACCGAAATAAATGAGGCAGGATTCTCTTCTGGTACTCCTATTCGTGGCTTCGCTTTGCTTACCGAGAGGCATTGGCTTGAAACACTTGCTCGGGCGGTTGGAGGTGTCCCGGATGTGTCCTGGAACCAATTTCACAGTACTTCAGAAACGATTGAAGTAGAAACCACCGTCACCATAAAGCCACGCCTTTTTCTTCGGGAGATCGCCAAAATCGCTTTTCACTATATGCTTCAAGTATGCCCGAGCTTTTCCGGAAACGAGCGGAGTTCGATGACATTAAAAACTACATCTGGGCCGGCACAGGTAAGACTCTTGTCTCTGAGTCTCCATCTCAAGTCTAGAGTAACTTCCACCGGGGCCAAAGGCCGACTCATTGGAGCCATTTCCTACATGTAATCCGAGAAGGTGGAACAATTACTGCTTACGTGCAGCTGTTTGCAGGTCCTCAGCAGATGCCTCTTCCTTATCAGGTGGAAATCGGACACGATCCATCGGCTATTATTCTCTCCCGCCCTAGATTGCACGCCCACCAATTTGTAATCCTTAATCCTACGGCTCCGAACAATGTCGTAGGAGAAATGATTGATGCTCAGCTTGTTGAGCACATCATCCCTGTGATGAACAACACTACCTTTATACGACGCTTTTGAACCGTACTCACAGGCAACGCAAATCTGGTGTGGTCATTTAAAAGCTAGATGCAGCACGTGAATGGAGAATGCCGTAATGAGGGCTAGCTACAATTCGAGCGCTCCTAATCCGCTTCCTTCACGTAATAATCCCACTGCGCTGTCGCCTGTTCGATCACTGCCTTCACATCGTCCTTCAGCAAATACCGTTCTTTCACCAGCGCGTCGCTTGCGGCTGAAATTTTGCTGATGTAGTCCTGGCGGTTTTTGTAGCGCTCCTCAATGGACGCGCGCGGGTCGCCACTCTTCATGCGTTCCGCCCGGGTACGCGCAAACGGGATATACGAACCAATCATGCTGAACAGTTCGTCGGGCGCGCCCACTTCCGGAGCGCGCAGGTTCCATCCGGCATGAGTGGCAAGCGGAGCCTGCACCATTGGCAGCCGGATGCCTGCGATCTCGTTCCCGTCCGCGGGGTCCACCTGCGGCACCAGCGCTGGAAACTCCTTGCCTACGCGCGGAGGTTCCAGCGAGATGATCCCCTTCGACAGAAACTCCGGGCCATAGTCCAGCCGCAAGCCCGAATGGATAGGCGTCGGAACCGCTATTCCCGTAATTTTCGGGAACTTCAGCTTCGTCAGGGGTACCAGTTCGCCGCTGGAAATGGTGGGATACCTAGAAGCAGGCGGCTCCACGCCGGTACTGACCCATTGCTGCATAGCCGGGAGCAGTGCGCGCATTGCCCAGCGATAGTCATTGGCGCTGGCGAGATTCTGCGTACCACTTTTCGGAGGAGGAAAGCGTCCCGCGCCGTGCTGGGTTCCGGTAATCATGTAGATGCGCGTGCCCGCATCCGGTGCGAAGTCCCGCGTGCCATCCACCGTGGTATGAATCAGGGACATCGCCCGGCCATAGTATTCGTACGAACTGCTGGTATAGAAAATCTTCGGAACCACTC
>JBFXAV010000017.1:0-12065 GCA_050183935.1 Candidatus Korobacteraceae bacterium
GAAAGTAGCGCCGCCCTCCCCCGCGGCAACGCCCGAGCAACTGGAAAGCCAGGGAGACGTTTTGCGTCAGGACAAGCTCTTCCTGGACGCGCAGGACTATTACGAAGAAGCTCTGGGCCGCATTCCTTCCAAGATTGCCATGCTGCACAACAAGCTTGGCATTACCAAGCTCCAGACGGGAAACCTGGATGATGCAAAGAAAAGCTTCGAGATGGCGATCAAGTCCGACAAGACCTTCGCGGAGGCTCACAACAATCTCGGGGTGCTGTACTACATGCAGAAGAAGTACGGAAATGCGGTAAAGGAATACGAGAAGGCCATTGACCTGCGTCCCAAGACGGCATCGTTCTACAACAATCTTGCCAGCGCCCACTTTGGCCGAAAGGATTATGAGAAGGCCGCTGTGGCCTACCAGCAGGCTCTCGAGATCGACCCCGGAATTCTGGACCGGCGGTCGAATTCCGGAGGTTACTCGGCGCAGTTGCCCTCGCCCGAGGACCGCGCTACCTATAGCTTTGTGCTCGCCAAGCTCTTTTCTAAGAACGGGGACATGGACCGCGCTCTGCAGCATTTGCGCATGGCGATTGAAGACGGCTACAAAGATGTGGGCAAAGTATTCGAGGAGTCTGATTTTGAGCCGCTGCGCAATGACCCCCGCTTCGCTGAGCTAATGGCGGCGAGGCCTGCCGCCATTCAATAGAGCAACTCCCCGGCTATGGGAGTGTTGAGAACAGTGTTGGAAATTACCGCCGGAGCCCTCTGCTACGCCCAAGCAAGGAATCCGGCGGTTGATTTTTAGGCTCGTCTCGTGGGTTCAATATGCCCGTGCCTGTCTCGTCGCGAAACGAAGTTTGACGCTGGTATGATTTTCAGCTTATGAGCAGAAGAATTGAGAAGTCGCGAGCCCTGCAGGCGCGCGCCGAAGCGGTAATTCCGGGAGGAGTGAACTCCCCGGTGCGGGCGTTTCGTTCCGTCGGCGGTGAGCCGTTGTTCGTGTCGCGAGGCGAGGGAGCGCGGGTGTGGGACGCTGATGGCAACTCCTACATCGACTATGTGGGCTCGTGGGGCCCGCTGATCCTGGGCCATGCCCCTCCGGAGGTCACAGAGGCCATTCTTTGCGCGGCGCGCAACGGAACCAGCTTTGGGGCATCCACGGAACTGGAAATCGAGCTGGCATCGGCGGTGCTGGAAGCATTTCCCGCCATGGAGAAAATCCGCTTTGTAAGCTCCGGCACGGAAGCGACCATGTCGGCCATACGCCTGGCGCGAGCCTACACCGGTCGCAAGTACATTGTGAAGTTTGAGGGCTGTTACCACGGACACAGCGACGCCCTGCTGGTGAAGGCCGGTTCGGGAGTGGCCACGCTGGGCATTCCGGGATCGGCGGGCGTGCCGGAGGAGTTCGTGCAGTTCACTCTGGCATTGCCGTTCAATGATGCCAATGCTGTTGATCAGGCGTTTCGCAAGTTCAAAAATGAAATTGCCTGCGTGATCGTGGAACCGGTGGTGGGCAACATGGGTTGCGTGCCTCCGGAGAAGGGATTTCTGGATGCGCTGCGCTACCTGACTTCCCGCGATGGCTCGCTGCTGATCTTTGATGAGGTCATGACCGGATTCCGTGTGGCCTATGGCGGCGCGCAGGAACTCTACGGCACGCGCCCGGATTTGACCACGCTCGGCAAGGTGATCGGCGGAGGTTTGCCCGTGGGCGCGTACGGCGGTCCGGCGGAGATCATGGATATGGTTGCGCCGCTCGGGCCCGTATACCAGGCCGGGACGCTTTCGGGAAATCCACTGGCCATGAGCGCCGGGCTGGCGACACTGCGCTACTTGAACGACAACCGCGAAGTTTACGGGCGCATGGAACGCCTGAGTGCGATGCTGGTGGCCATGGTTTCCGAAGCGGCAAAGGAAGCCGACGTGACCGTGATCGCAAACCGCGTGGGCTCCATGTTCACATGGTTCTTTACCTCGGAGCCGGTGAGGGACTGGGCTTCGGCTTCAAAGTCAAATACCGAGGCCTTCGGACGTTTTCACCGAGCCATGCTGGATGCGGGGGTCTGGCTGCCTCCATCGCAGTTCGAAGCGGCATTTCTTAGCGCGGCGCATATGGATGAGGACGTGCGACAGACTGTGGCGGCAGCGCGGGAGGCGTTCGCGCTGGTAGGGGTATAACGGCATTTACCAGAGGACACAAAAGCGGAAACACGCTGACAGCCGTCGATGGCTGTGCTTACCGACGATCAACGAAGAGGGGACTTCTGGAAGATAAATTACTCGGGTTCCACTCTCCGCGACAATTCAATAATCTCGTTGGGAACGGGATTGAATTCGGGTTCGAATTCGAACGAAACGATATCCAGCCATTCCAAATAGCCTTCGTCGGTGAAAAGCATTATCTGTACGAGACCGTGTCCCTCTGCTTGTACATATGCGGTTCCCACCGGGAAAGCGAAACGTAAGGAGGTTTCGTTTCATCTGGCAGCCCATTTCGGGTTGAAGGCCTCTTCAGATCTAAGCAGACGAATTGATTTGCACTCGCCACAAGGACATGTGGCAACCGCAAACAGATGCGCGGGTCTGATGTTTTCCCATTCTCTATTGGAGCTGATAATGTCGTTCACCCAGGAAAGTTCCTGTGGTGTTAGCGGACGAGGGGGAGAAATTGGAATATCTGGCTTGGCGGCTGACTCATCAATGCTGACGGGGTGAGACCGATTCGCTCTCCAGCGGGCTAGAACACGCTCCCAAATGTTCGCCATTCTTGAAAATCTCCAAATTTGTACCCGCCCAGAGTACACCGCGACCTGAAGGTTTGACGCTCCTGCCCTTCCCACGCTAAAATCCTAAGGTTTGCGTCTCCTTCCGTCCCCTTTCTGAGGGTAGGTCTGTGGCCTTCCGGTTGCGGATGCGGGAAGTAAGCGGCAATTTCTAAGAGAACCGCGCGCAGGCGCGCGCAGGGTTCCATACGTTTGGCAGTTACTGGAGGCTTTATGTACGCGGTGATCCGCGCCGGGGGAAAGCAGTATCGTGTGGCGCCCGGGGACGTAGTCCGGATGGAGAAGCTGGCGGCCGGAGACAACGGCCAGGTGCAGTTTGACGTGCTGGCAGTAGCCGGCAGCAATGGCGAGATTGGTCCGGCACAGAACGCCCAGGTAACTGGCCAGGTGGTGGACGAAGGCCGTGGCGGCAAGATCCTGGTATTCCACTACAAGCGCAAGAAGCAATACAAGAAGTTGCAGGGACACCGGCAGGCATTCAGCGCGGTCCGCATCACGGAGATCAACGTGGACGGCCAGAGCTTCAGCGCTCCTGAGCTTCCCGCCCGGGCGCCTAAGAAGGTGAAGCCGGCGGCAGTGGAAGCAGCGTCGCAGACGGGCGCTGCCAAGTCGGCGAAAAAGGCCAAGCCGGCGGCAAAGAAGGCGAAGAGCGCGGGCGGCAAGACCGCGAAACCGGCGGCAAAGAAATCGGCGGGAAAGTCAGCGGCAAAGGGCGCCAAGAAGAAGTAAGCCACGCCCGCAAACGGAAGGGATCAGAATATGGCACATAAAAAAGGTTTAGGCAGTTCCCGTAATGGCCGCGACTCCAACGCGCAGCGGCTGGGGGTAAAAGTTTTCGGCGGACAGCTTGTCCCCGGTGGCTCGATCATCGTGCGCCAGCGGGGCACCCGCTACAAACCAGGCTTGAACGTGGGTCGCGGCAAAGACGATACCCTGTTCGCCAAAATCACCGGTACGGTGAAGTTTGTGGACAAGGGCAGCATGGGCAAATTCATTCTGGTGGAGCCTGCGGCAAAGAAGGCATAGCTTTCATCCAACGGACTTTTGCGATCTTGAAAACCCGGCTTTGTGCCGGGTTTTTGTTTTGCATTGCGATTCAGGTGGTAAATTTCGTACCGTGCTCACGAAGATAGCTGACGGACGCACCGACCTGGTCTTTGACTATGTGGCTGAAGGCCACGCCGCAAACTCCTCCGATGCAAACGGAGTGACGTTGATCCAGTGGTGTGCGTACTACGGCGACGTGAGCGCCATCAAGTTCCTGCTGGCCAATGGTGAATCGATCAATTCGCTGGGACCGAATTTTGATCTGAACGGAGCCTGTTTCCACGGGCACTGGCGGCTCTGCCAGTTCCTGATCGAGCGCGGCGCGGACGTGAATCATGCACTGGCGGATACCGGAGAGACCCCGCTGCATGCCGCTCTTTGCAAAACCAATCCCGCGTACAATCTGGTGCTTCGAGTGCTGCTCGCAAACGGCGCCGATCCGAATCGAGCCACCAATCCGGGCGTAGAAACTGGAGCGTTCATGCGCGATTGCCGCACACGTGGCGAGACTGCTCTGCATCGCGCCGCGGCATACGGTGACGAGGAAGCGATCCAGCTACTGCTCGATGCAGGAGCCGTGATCGATGCACGAGATAAGAATGGCGACTCGCCGCTCACCTGGGCAAGCTGGCACCTGCGCCCGGCGGCAATTCTGAGGAAGCTCTGCTTCGGGAAACACCGCATTCATCCGGAGAATAAGCCGCTCGAAGCGAACTTGCGCGGCACACCCCGCCTGGTAGAAGAGTAGTTCGGACGACCTTTGGTTTAGACGTGCTACTCCTTCGGCACGTCGGCGATCACGGCAGGAGTAGCCGGGTCGGGAACGCCAATGGGCTTGCGGACCTCGGCTCTGGCGGGCTCTACACGAGTTGGCGGGGAACTCCGCTCGTCGTACTTGCCAAAGATCATCTTGCCGGCTGTGGTTTGCAGTACCGAGGTTACGGCGATATCCACGGTCTTGCCGATCATCTTGCGGGCGTTGTCCACAACGACCATGGTCCCATCATCAAGATAGGCGACGCCCTGGTTGTATTCCTTGCCTTCCTTCAGTACAAACACTCGCATGATTTCGCCGGGAAGAACCACAGGCTTGAGCGAATTGGCGAGCTCGTTGATGTTGAGGACGTCCACGCCTTGAAGCTGCGCGACTTTGTTCAGGTTGAAATCGTTGGTGACGATTTTGCCGTCAAAGAGCTTGGCGAATTCAATGAGCTTCAGGTCCACTTCGCGCACGGCAGGGAAGTCTTCTTCCGCGATTTGCACCTGGACGGCCGCAATTTTCTGGATGCGTTGCAGGATGTCGAGCCCGCGGCGTCCGCGATTACGTTTGAGCGGGTCGGCGGAGTCGGCGACCAGTTGCAGCTCGCGCAGCACAAACTGCGGGATGACCAGGATGCCGTCGAGGAAGCCGGTTTCGGCGATGTCCGCAATGCGCCCGTCGATGATCACGCTGGTATCGAGGATCTTGATGCTTTTCTTGAGCTGCTTCTCGCCGCCGAAAATCCCCCCCAGCGCGGAGAGGTTGAGCAGGTCGCCTTTGTTGGCGCCTACCACCAGGCCGACGTAGGCCATGAGCAGCATCACCATGATCTGGAGGAAGCTCTGGGTGGGGCCCGGGGGCACGCTGATGTGGACGACCAGGCTGAACAGGTAGGCTCCCAAAATGCCCAGGATGCTGCCAACGGCCGCGCCGATCAGTTGCTTGAGGCTGACTTTGCGCAGGCGATGCTCGAACAGCACCACAGCCAGGCCGATTACGATGCCAGCCACGGCGCTGAAGGGTCCGCGCAGCCCAAAGGGCTGTAGAACCAGACACATCGCTGCAACTACTGCGATAAAAATAATGCGAATGAGTGCGAGATCCACGGGTACCTCCATTGCCCGGAGGCAACGGATCGCGTTTACCTGCCGCCCTCAGCGGAACAATAAAAACCAAAAATCAACGATAACGGGCTTCCGCATCCGGCTGACAGGGCCGTTCCCGAAACGCTGGGAGTTATATCACCGCTGTCAACTGCGATGCACGCGCAAAAGTGCTGGCGCCGTCCCCGTCGGCATGTTGCTCCGATCCCGGACCGTGCTGGAACGCGTCGCAGAGGTGCTTTGGCGCCTTCGGCAGGTTATCTAGAATGCTAATGACGAATACGGGTTTTCCCGTTGACCGTGGGTTGCAGCGGGAGCATGTTGGAGCCGGTTCCGGTTCCAGCAGACTCAAGAATCAATGCCAGCTGTCTGAATGATCCGGAGCGACCGGCGCAAGTCTCGGGGGAGAAGCGCGCCGGTTTTATTTTTCAGGGGTTTCTTCGCTTTCCACCAGACAGCGCAAGCCCAATCAAAGCACAATCGAAATATGCAAGCCATCGTCGTTACCCGTCCTGGAGGCCCGGAGGTTCTGGAACTCCAGCAACTACCCGAACCGGTTCCGCAAGCTGAAGAAGTTCTGGTCAACGTGCAGGCAGCAGGGCTGAACTTTGCCGACTTGCTTTCCGCAAGGGGCAACTACCAGGGAGTTCCACCGCCACCGTTTGTCGCGGGACGGGAGTTCTCCGGAGTGGTGGCTGAGACCGGCGAAGAAGTAATGGGCTACACGCAGTGGGGAGCGTTCGCGGAGAAGGTCGCGGCTCGGCGCAATCTGCTTTGGCCCAAGCCTGCAGGCTTCAACTTCGCGGAAGCAGCAGCGTTTCCGGTGAACTTTTTCACCGCCTACCTGGCGCTCTGGAAGGCCGGGCTGACGGCGTCCGTGAATAACTCTGGCCAACGGCGGCGAGTGCTCATCCACGCGATTGCAGGAGGCGTGGGCACCGCAGCGCTGCAGATCGCGAGGGCACTCGGACTGGAAACCTACGGCACTGCTTCCAGTGACGAGAAGCTGGCGAAGGCACGCGAGCACGGGCTCGATCACGCCATCAACTATGCGCGGGACGACTATGAGAATGCGATTCGCGATCTGACGCGCGGGGAAGGCGTGGATGCGGTTTTAGAGATGCTCGGGGGAGAGCATACGGCGAAGAGCGTACGCTGCCTGCGCTGGTTCGGAAGCGTGATTTCCTATGGCTCGGCAACCGGTAAGCCCGGAGAGGTGAACGCGCCCGGCCTGTTCGTGCGCAGCACCAGCGTGCATGGATTGTGGCTCAGCCGAGTGGCGGAGCGGGAAGAAATCATGACACCCGCTTGGCAGCAGCTTTCGCGCTGGATCGACGAAGGAAAGCTCAGGCCGGTAGTGGGCGCCGTGTTGCCGCTGGAACGAACGAGGGATGCCTACCAGCTCATGCAGGAGAGAAAGCATGTGGGAAAGATCGTACTGGAGCTATGAAGTGCGTGGGCGCTACTTCGGAGCGCCGCTTCGGGACTCCTGCGTGGTCTTTGGCACGACAGCGGCAATTTCGTTCCAGTCATAGACCAGAAAGTTCCGGCTGCGGCTGTTCATCGCTACCATGAGCCCGTGAGGGAAGCGGGAACCCATCGGTGAGGAAACCACATCGAGACCGTCGGTAGAATCTGCGCCCCCACTCACCACGGCAATTGGCCGATGATTGTGCGGGTCGCCGGGCTCGCCTTCGCGGCGATAGAGGTAGTAGAGGCTATTGTCTTCAATTTGATCGGTGCAGATCAAAAATCCCCTGCCGTCCACGCCGCGGTAGATGGCAATGCCTTCGTGGTCGCCACGAAAACCGCTGGTAGCAAATAATGCCAGCTCCCGCTTTGCTTCTTTATGATCCGGATCGGCGTGGTACTTATGAACGCCGAAGGTTTCATCGGCGTAATAAACGTATCCAAGATCATCGTCCACGGCGATGGCCTCAATTTCCTTGCGACCGCTGTAGTCCCCAAACTCGCGAACCTTGATTCCGCGCACCGCCCCGGTGGTAGCTGCTTCCAGCCGGTACTGCCAGAGATAGTTGCCGCTGGGCCCGGTCTTGCGGCCCACAATGGCAAACACTACGCCGTCCGCCGGGCGGCGATAGAGCGCGATGCCCATCGGCTCGGAAGCCTCTCCGGTCTGTCCCTCAAATACCGGGATTCCTTTGGGCGCGCTGATTTCGGACAAACGGCGGGTTGCAGGATCGATGCGATACACACGTAACCATTTACGATAACGTTCGGTAACCACCGCAATATCGGCAAATTGTCCATCTCCGAGCCGCATTCCGTGCTCTACGTCCACGTTGTTGGGCCGGTCAAGCGGGCTGATTTTCTGGACGACGTTTCCGTCGAGATCGTAAACAAACAGGCCGCCCGAGGGGGCAGCCTCCTTGTCGGTTCCGAGGATGAGGCTAAGCTGAGGTTGGCTGGGGTGGACCCAGATCGCCGGGTCGTCCGGGTCGGAACCAACCGGCTGCGTGGCGAATGCGGGCCGAAGCGGTACCGGCTGCATGGCTGCAGGCTGCGGAGTCGGGGCTTCTTCCCTGTTGTTGCTGTACGTTTCCTGGCAGCCAGTCAGCAGGATGCAGATTGAAAGCAGCAATGAATAACGTGCCATGCGGGACTCCGGGAGAACGATGCTAAAAATCGATCTTCAATCCGCCCATGGCCCAGAATTTGTAGTACTCCTCCTGCAGTGGGCGGGAGGGAACGCCTTCAAAGGCGCGGTAGGGCCGGTTCATGAGATTGAGTGCGTCGAAAAACAGGCGGAAGTGCCGGGTAAGCCGCTGGCTCACGGACAAGTCCAGTTGATGTCGGTTATCCAGGAACACGTCTGTGTCCGGGTCGTCGCCCACTTCCTGCAACAGCCTGCCTTGGTAGTTCCAGGAAAGGCGTCCTGAAAATCCTTTCTGCTCATAGCCAACAGACAAGTTCGCGGTAGTGCCAGCCTGACCAGGCAGACTTGCAGTGGCGCGTCCGGGCAACTGGGAGTCAGACTTGGTTGCGGTGTAGTTGGCGTAAAGACTCAATCCGCTCAGTGCGTCTGGGAGGAAGCTGAGGCGGTTTTGGAATGCCAGTTCCACGCCATAGAGATTCGCGTGCTCCCCATTTTGTGCCTGTGTGATCTCGTAAGGCTCTCCATCGACTTCCTGAACAGTACGGGCGACGAAGATATTGTTGGCGAGCCGCTTGTAGAAGAAGCCTCCGGAGATTACGCCTACGGTGCTGAAATAGTGCTCGGCCATGGCATCGAAGTTGTTCGAAGTGGTCGTTCGCAAGGCGGGATTCCCCCGCTGGATTTCGCGGTCCTCGCGAAGAACCAGCTCAAAGGGCGGCAGGTCACTATAGTTTGGCCGCGCCAGGCTGCGGGTCAATGCCAGGCGGAAGTTCGTATTGTTTGCGAGACGATGCCGGAAGTGGAGCGCTGGCATCCAGTTCATGTAGGAATTGGAGCCGCGCTGCTGAACCCGGCCTTCAAAGTCGCCGTCATCATTGAAGAGCAGGCGCGGCGCCTGATAGGCAATCGAAGTGCGCTCGAAGCGAACGCCAGGCAGCAGCAAGGTGCGCTCGCCCAAATACAGCTCCGTCATTGCATAGCCGGCCTGAACCTTTTCGTCGGCAATATAGTCAGCGACGTTCTCTTCTTCGTCGAACTCTTCCTCGAAATCGCTGCGCGTCACGAGCTGGGAGGCGGCCCCAGGGGTGGGGAATCCGGAAACGAACTGGTAGCGGCCATCCAGAAAACTAGGACGGTTGAATGAAGAATCTAAAACGTTGCTGAGCGGGAAGTCATCATCCGGGCTGTAGGCGAATAGCGTGTTATCCCGTAATTTGTGCTTGTCGCGAAAGCGGCCCCCAAACTTAAAAATGCCGCCGTTGCGTCCTCCCACGCGGAAGGGAGCGGAAATATTGAAGGAGCCAACAATGTCCCGGTCCGAGGTGAAGTTGACGCCGGATTCGATCTCGTCCAGCAGGTATTCATTGATGTCTTCGTTCTGCGGGTTGGTTTCAATTCTCTTGCCCTGAACGATGGGATTGAACAGGACGTCTTCCTGCTTGAACACCGACTCGAAGGCGCGAGACTCGTTCTCCTCCGCGAAGGCGTAGGTGACGCGGTAGTCCATTGCCCATGAGCCACCCAGTTGATGGCGTCCGCCACCCATAAAGGACTGGATCTGCTGGCCTTCAAAGCGCTCGCGGAATCCGCGCTCCAGCTCGTTATCCTCCAGGATACTGAGCACCCGGCGGCGTTGCTCGTTGTCGTCGTAGTCGTTATAGATACTGCGAAAGAAGAGTTCAGAACCAGTGCCGAGACGGTAGTCAAAGCTACCGGTAATGCCGGCGCGGGTACGGGTGAGCGTGTAATCGCGGAGCTCAAGCTCGGCAAGCTGGTCGCCGTCCCACACCGGCTCCAGATTCTGTGAGCCACGGTCGGTCTCAAAGAAGTTCCCGGAGATTACATAACCGAACTTGTCATTGAGAGCGCGGCGGCCGTAGGTTCCGTTGGACATCTTGATCGGTCCCTCGGTAAGGCTGTTCACTCCGCCTCCCAGCGTCAGAGCCAGGCGGGGCTGAAGGGGCGCCTGCTTGGTGATTAGGTTTACAGCGCCGCCGATTGAGTCAGCGTCCATGTCTGGCGTGAGGGCCTTCGTGACCTCAATGCTTTCAAGTAAATCGGCGGGAATTACGTCGAGCGCCACCTGCCGCAAGTCTCCCTCGGGCGCAGGAATGCGTTCGCCGTTCACAAAAGTTGCGTTCAAACGAGGTTCGGTACCGCGAACGATCACATAGCGGCCCTCGCCCTGGTCGCGAACCACGGTCACACCTGGAACGCGCTGGGTGGCCTCGGCGGCGTTGGGATCGGGGAAGCGCCCGATCTGATCCGAGGAGATCACATTTTTAATCGTCACCGAGTTCATCTGCTAGTTCAGCGCTTTTGCCTGCCCCTCGAAGAGCGGCTCGCCAACTCCAGTGACTGTGGTACGCGCGGAGATGGACATGGCACTCTCCACGTTCGCGCTCTGCCCGGCACGAACCGTGACCACGTGGGTGGCGTCGTCAAAGCCAAGATAGGTTACTGTGAGCCGTACTTCCCCAGCGGGCACATTCGTGAGCCGAAAACGCCCACTGGCATCGCTGATTGCGGATTGGAAGGTGTTCTCCACAGTCACTTGCGCGCCGCGCAGTGCTGTTCTCCTCATGTCATCCGTTACTACTCCGGTGATGGTGCCTTGTTCCGCAGCCTGGGCCCAAAGCAGCGGTGTCGAAAACAATAGTGTGAAGCAAAGAATGGCGAGAGTACTGCCAGCAGAACGCAGCATACAAACTCCTGAGAGTGAATCCGGAACCAATCAGGCTAGCTGCGCGATGTTGCTGGTGAGTGTACCGCGAATGAAATGCTGGTAAGAACTTCGGGCCCGAAGTGTTGCGAGGCGGCCAGGCGGCCGCCTCGCAGAAGCCTGATTGTTAGGACTTGGGACGAACGAAGCGTCCCACAACCACGCCCTTGCCGAGAATGTGCCCGTTCATGGCCTTCAGCACGTCTTCGCGGGTAGCGTCAGAGCCGAGGTCCAGTTTGATGTCGAGCGCGAACAGTTCGAAGGTGTAATGGTGGTGCGGTCCCTGCGCGGGAGCTCCGGGGCCGCGGTAACCCATGTCGGCCACGTTCTTCGCCTGCACGGTGCCGTCGGGAAGCTGCGGGGTCGGCGGCACGCCTTCCGGCAGGAAGCGCGCGGTTCCCGGGATATTGAAGATCAGCCAGTGAAGCACGTCTTCGGTGGTGCGCTGGCGGGCTACATCCGGGTCGTGCATGATCAGCGCGAAACTCACGGTGCCATCGGGGACGTTCGTCCACTCCAGGCGGGGAGATACGGGCTTGGGATCAGCCTGGGTGTAGCGGTTGGGAATAATCCCGCCATCCTCGAAAGCAGGTGAGGTCACGGTAAGTCCCGGCCGGGGCGGTGCCTTGGGTGCAGCGGCCTGCTGCGCCTGAGCCGCGATTCCAATTGCGAGAATCAAGGCGAGGATAGCGCTTGTTGACGTAACGTTGCGTGCAGCTCTCATCTTGGAATTCCTTCCTTGTAAAGCGTTGAAGCTGGAAACCGATCTCGTCGCTCGTGGCAGACAATGGTGTGCGTCTTGCCAACAGGCTGAAAACTGGCTTCCCCAAACTGGGCGAAATTCTAGCACCTTAGCCGCTCACGGCCCGCTTCCACGCTACCGTCGCAGACAGCCGGGGAAGAGCCCGCACAAGTTGCTGCGTGTAAGGATGCGAAGGCCTGGTGAAAAGATCGTGGGTGGCTGCGCATTCCACAATGCTGCCCTGATGCAGGATGGCCAGACGGTGACATAACTGCGCCAGCCAGATTAGATCAT
>JBFXAV010000018.1:0-12038 GCA_050183935.1 Candidatus Korobacteraceae bacterium
GGTGCTCTATTCCGCTGTGTACTATCCCGCCAACTACGGCTTCATTCCGCAAACCCTCGCCGAAGATGAAGATCCGCTGGACGTGCTGGTACTGTGCCAGGAAGCGGTAGCACCCCTCACCCTAATGCGCGCCCGGGCCATTGGGCTGATGACCATGATCGATGCTGGCAAGCGCGATCACAAGATCATTGCGGTGGCGGTTCATGACCCTGAGTTCAACAGCTATCACGAGGCGAAAGAGATGCCCCCGCACCGCCTTCTGATGCTGCGGCGCTTCTTCCAGGATTACAAGCAACTAGAAGGTAAAGCCGTGGAGGTAGAGGAGATTCAGCCGGCGGAGACAGCCTACCCGGTGATTACAGACGCTCTGGCTCGCTACAGCGAGCAACGCATTCGCGGCTTCCGGAAAGCGTAGGCCCACAAGTTAGCGGGTACAACAACGCTCCGGTCGCAGACAGCGCGACCGGAGCAATCCTGCAGGACTTGGGGTCCAGAAGTTCAATCAGTAGTCGTGCGAGAGCTTCGCAGGACGTCTACCAGCGGGGTTCGCGCGGCTGGCGTGCGTGTCCCCGGTAGTCGTCACGGCCTCCGCCGCCGCCGCGTCCGCCACGCGGTCCGCCACGGTCAGTCTTGGGACGGGCTTCATTGACGGTCAGCGAGCGGCCGCCTGCATCCTGCCCGTTCAGGGCAGCAATTGCAGACTCCGCCTCATTGTTATTCGGCATTTCCACAAATCCGAATCCACGCGAACGGCCGGTATCACGATCCGTGACTACGGTGACGCTGTCAACGGCGCCGTACGGCTCAAACATCTGGCGGAGCTCCGACTCTGTAGTGCTAAAGGAGAAGTTTCCAACGAAAATTTTCTTCACGATCTTCCTCGAAGTTGTATCTGCCGTTTAGGTCTCGCAAAAGCGCCGCGACTCGACAGGACGTCGTTGGGGAGCTTCGCCACGGTTCCACCAGAATTATACGGCTATCTCCGGAAATTTTGGGAAGAACCGAACAGGGCCGGGGAGCACAGTACTGGCGGCTGCACGGGTTTTCTTACCGGTAGCGACGATTGGCCCACTCCGCTTCCTCGCCCAGATGCTGTACCGCTATACGCGTCTCCCTGACCATTAGGATGCAGCCAAAGGCCAAACTACCCACGGCGTAAACCCCGAGGACCAGGGCCACGATGGCAGTGCCCCGAAAGGACACCTGGTAATGCTGCGAGACCAACGCCGCGCCGAGCAGCGAAAGCAGGGCGGCGGCGGCAAACCCTCCCAGGGAACCGTAGAAAGCGCGCAAGGCACGCACCAGCAGCTGGGCTCGCTCCTGCAAGGCTTCCATTTGCCGTATGTGAAAGTTGTACTCCTCGTTGTTGCGTTCCAGGCGGGTAAGCTCGACAGCGATCTCGCGGGTACGGTCTACCACTCGCGCCAGCCGGTTCCCTGTCCCCAGGCTCAACACCGAACAGGCATTGGTCAGCACCGCAGGAGCAACAATGGCGGTGAGCATGGCAAACGGGTTCTGGCTCATCGTGCCAGGATCAGTAACGGCTATGTCGAGCAGCATAGACCCATTCAACCGCAGTTTTCGGAAGTGCGGAAGTATGGATTTCTAATTCGCCCTGAAGCTGCGCGCCAGCGATTCCTGACGCCACGCTCTTGATACGCGATTCAGGTTCCAGTCCGGGCGGTACAACCGAAACGGAACCAGAGTTCATTCCGCGCACCTGCCCGATCAATACGCTGCCTGCCACCCACCGGTATGCTCATTTTGAAGGTTTAAGAAACCATGGTCGAACCGCGCGCGCATCCCCGTGTTTACCTGCCTCTGGATGCCGGAGTTTATATAAAAACCGATGAAGGCAAGACCCTGGGGCCGGTACGCGTGATTGGAATGGGGGGCCTGTTCTTCCAGACCGATTCTCCTTTCGTGGTGGGCAGCTCCCAGACCCTGGAGCTGGCCGAAGAGCCCGAACATACAGCCCACAAGATCCAAGTGGTGGTACGGCACGTGGATAAGATTGGCGTTGGCCTTCAGTTCCAGCAGCTTCCGCCGGAAACCAAAGAGCACGTAGAAAACCTGGTCTGCCAGTACCTTCTTTCGGCCTAATATCTCCGCCCCTGGCGGGGATTTCCACAGCTCCGGATGATGAAATTAGGACTACACTAGCTCGCCTTACTCGGCCCTCCGCGTTCCCTCTGCTGCCGGATTCGCGGCATGCGATTCCGGATATCTTGCAACGCCCGCAACGCACAAGGAGGCAGCTATGTCCACCAGCCCTTCCGTTCCCGTGCGAAGCCCTGATCTCCACGCCGAGTTCCAGCGCCTGGCACAGGAGTTCGCGGCTGCGTATAACCGGGGCGACTTCGAGAAAATGGGATCGTTTTACACCCCAGACGCCACCATACTTCCGCTCAACCATGAGGTGGTTCAGGGGGCCGTCAATGCTCCTAAGCTGTTTCGTGAGTTTCAGGAGATGGGCGCTCGCGACGTAAGGCTCGACGTGACGCGCGTGGAGCAGTTTTTGGATACTGCGCTCGAAATTGGACGCTATTCCATGCTGCTGCAACGGCCGGATGGGACGTCCATGATGGACCGCGGCAAGTACCTGTCCCTGCGGCGGCGGCTGCCAAACAATCAATGGCGGATCGTTGCGGACGCGTGGAACAGCGACTTGCCCCCGGTGGCGTGAACCGCCCGGCGTGAAAGCATCCAGGGGACGAGGAAGTGTGGCAACCCCACAGGACTTCGTCCCCACTCCCTTGGCAAACTATCGCAACGCGAGTGAGGCCTGCGCCGAAAGCTCAGGTTCTGCGAATTCTCCAGCAAGAAATTTGGGATAGGCAGCGGCAGCGATCATGGCTGCATTGTCGGTGGAAAGAGGACGCGAGGGGAAATACACCGGCAGTCCCGCTTCCGCGGCTCTCGCGGTAAAGCGGCTGCGCAGCTCGGCATTGGCCGCAACTCCTCCAGTCACAAACAACATGGCAGCACGGTATTCCGTGGCCGCTGCCAGGGTCTTGCTGACCAGATCCTCTACCATAGTGCGCTGAAACGAAGCGATGAGATCGAGTGTCCGCTGGTCGCACACACGCAGGTAGTCCTCCAGTAAAGGTTTGGAAACATGCGCCAGTGCGCGGCGGCGCTCCTCTACTGCCGCCTTCATTGCATGCACTTCTACATAGCGAAGCACCGCCGTCTTGATGCCGCTGTAAGAAAAATCGAATCTGGGCCTCTCGTCTGTATCTTCGAATGCACCTACGAACTCGGGATTGCGTCCCGCGGCGACCACGCGGCGGTCGCGGTGCTTCATTTGCGCCAGCGTGAAGCGCACGGCAGTGGGGTCACCGTGCGGCGCCAGGCGGTCGAGAATCGGCCCGCCGGGATAGCCAAGCCCCAGCAGCTTGGCGACCTTGTCGTAGGCTTCTCCGGCAGCGTCGTCTCGGGTATGCCCGACTTCAGCGTAGGTCCAATGCTGATCGCGAGCTTCAGCCAGGTAGAGATGCGTGTGCCCTCCGGAGACCACAAGCGCCAGCACCGGGAAACGAACCTGATGGTTTCCCTTCTGCCGTTCCTCAAGCAACACGGCATGGATGTGGCCTTCCAGGTGATTGATGGCAATCAGCGGCTTCTCCAGGGCAAAAGCCAAGGCCTTGGCATAGCTGATGCCCACCAGCAAAGCTCCCGCAAGCCCGGGACCGCGGGTTACGGCGAGGGCGTCGAGATTGCCGTAATCGAGCCCGGCCTGCTCCAGTGCCGAGCGCACTACCGGAACGATGGCCTTAAGGTGCTCACGCGAAGCCAGCTCCGGGACCACTCCCTCGTAAGGACGATGCGTGGCGAACTGCGACAAGACAACGCTGGAGAGCACGGTTTCGCCGGAACGTACCACCGCTGCCGCAGTTTCGTCGCACGAGCTTTCGATGCCTAGAATCAGAGCGCCGGACATAACAGAGTTCTATACTTTATGGTAGCGCAAGTGGCAGTTGCGTGTTCCCGACTGCCGTAGCTATTGTCGCTTATGCCCAGCCCTGCTCAATCCGCAGCCGTTGAAATTGTTCATGAGCTGCGTGAACATGGACACCAAGCTTACCTGGTCGGCGGATGCGTGCGCGACCTTGTGCTCGGGCGCGAGCCCGCCGACTTCGATGTGGCTACCGACGCCACACCTGCACAGGTGATGCGCATCTTCCCCGAAACCTGGGCGGTAGGCGCGCAGTTCGGTGTGGTGTTGGTCCCAATACACTCGCTTCCTGGAAACAATCAAGAACTTGAGCCCGGCCAGAATGTCGTCGAGGTTGCCACCTTTCGCAGCGATGGCGTGTACAGCGACGGACGCCATCCCGACCAGGTGACCTACAGCACCGACCCACGCGAGGATGTGCAACGCCGCGACTTCACTATTAACGGGATGTTGCTGGATCCTACCCGCAACGAAGTTCTGGATTTCGTTGGCGGCCGCGCCGACCTTCAGGCAGGGATAATCCGCACCATCGGGGCAGCGCAGCGGCGCTTTGCGGAAGACAAGCTGCGCATGATGCGCGCAGTCCGCTTTGCAGCGCGCTTCGGTTACCAAATTGAGGCGGAGACCTTCGCCGCGATTCAGGCGCTGCGGAAGCAGATTCATTCCGTCAGTCGCGAGCGCATCCGCGAGGAATTGACCCGCATGCTTACGGAGGGACAGGCTCGGCGGGCATTCGAACTTCTGGATGAATCCGGCCTGCTGCGTGAGGTGCTGCCGGAGATCGCAGACATGAAGGGCGTGGAGCAGCCGCCGCAGTTCCATCCTGAGGGCGATGTGTGGGTGCATACGCTCCTTATGCTGGAAAAGCTGCCTCAGTCCGCGCCCAAGACCCTGGCTTGGGGAGTGCTGCTGCACGACGTGGGTAAGCCGCCCACCTTCCGCGTTGCTCCTGACCGCATCCGCTTCGATGGTCATGTCGAAGCCGGAGTGCGCATGACGCACGACATTTGCCAGCGCTTGCGGTTCTCCAATGATGACACGGAACAGATTGCAGCTTTGGTTGCCCACCACATGCGATTTGCCGATGCGCCGCGCATGAAGTCTTCCACGTTCAAGAAGTTTGTGCGTCTGCCACGTTTTGAAGAACATTTGGAACTGCATCGCATTGACTGCCTCTCCAGTCATGCCAACCTTGCGAACTACAACTATGTGCGGGACCAGATTGCCGCCATGCCTCCGGAAGAAATTCGCCCGCAACCGCTTGTAACCGGCCGCGACCTGATTGGCGCTGGTTATGAGCCTGGGCCACGCTTCAAGGAAATCCTCAATGTGCTCGAAGACGCGCAGCTTGAAGGCCGAGTGCGTACCCGGGACGAGGCCATGCAACTGGTGCTCCGAGACTTCCCCGCAGATCGAGCGATTCCCGGGCAGTAGCACACTGATCTGTGTTTCGAGATTCTTGCCCCGATTGAGAGCTACAAGCCGGATGTTAAAATCCCTAGTCACTGCCGATACGGAGTCCATGTGGAACACGCGCGCTCAGGACTGCAAAAAATCGTGCTGGATGCACTGCGCGGCGCGCCTCTGGAAGAGCGAGCGCTGCTGGCGTGGCCTGTGGTGTGCGGGGCGGCGGTTGCGGCGAAGACAAAGCCTCTTGCACTTGAGAATGGAGTGCTGCGGGTTGAGGTTTGTGACAAGACCTGGCGAGCGCAGTTGGGCAGTCTGGCTCCACACTATACGGCGGCCATGAAGCGGATTGCGGGCGTGAAGCAGATTGAATTCGTTGTCGCTGCAACTGGCCAGCAAAAGAAAGTGGCAGCCCAAAGTGGTTCAGCAAAACCCGGCAGTGGGCTGGCGCCATCTGGTAACGAATCAAATGAAAGTCACCGATAAAGACGTGCGCTATGTCGCGGAACTGGCGAACCTGGCGCTGACCGAAGCGGAAGTCCCTCACATGGTGAAGGACCTGAGTTCCACCCTGGACTACATTGACTGCCTCAATGAGCTGGATACTTCCAGCATTGAGCCGATGGCGCAGGTTTCCGATCGTTACGGCGCCGACCCATCCAAGTCTGGAACCGAGCGTTTCGCCTACGCCATGCGCGAGGATGAGCCGCGCCCATCGCTAAGCCGCGAGGAAGTCATGAAGCTCGCGCCGGAATCCGACGGCACGTTCTTCAAAGTTCCCAAGGTGATCGAGCGATAGCGATGGATCTGAACCTTCTCACCATTGACTCCGCCCGAACGTCGGTCGCCGAACGCCAGACTACGGCTACTGCGCTGGCGGAAGGTTTCTTCAAGAAAATCGAATCCGAAGATAGAGACATTGGCGCGTATCTCACGCTTCTGAAAGACCGCGCACTGGAAAGGGCATCCCGCATCGACGCCCTTGCCGATCGCGGCGAGCCACTGCCTCCGCTGGCGGGCGTGCCTATTGCTGTTAAAGATGTAATGACCATGGCGGGTGTGCGTACCACCGCCGCATCGAAGATTCTCGACAACTTCATTGCGCCCTATGACTGTACGGCGGTAGCGCGGCTGGAAGCTGCCGGCGCGATTGTGCTCGGCAAACTTAACTGCGATGAGTTCGCCATGGGCTCGTCGAACGAGAACTCCGGGTACTGGCCTGTGCGCAATCCTCGGGACAAGAGCCGCGTTCCTGGCGGATCCTCGGGAGGTTCTGCGGCAGCGGTTGCCGCCGGATCCTGCGTGGCTTCCCTTGGTTCCGATACCGGAGGCTCCATTCGGCAACCTGCCGCCTTTTGCGGCGTGGTGGGGCTGATGCCCACCTATGGCCGCGTCTCCCGCTATGGACTGATTGCCTTCGCTTCCTCGCTGGACCACATTGGCCCGCTCACGAAGACGGTGAAAGATGCCGCGATCCTGTTGCAGCACATGGCAGGGCGCGATCCCGCCGACTCCACTTCCGCTGCAGTCCCCGTTCCGGACTATGTCTCCGAGATCGGCAAACCTGTTCGTGGGCTGCGCGTAGGAGTTCCGCGCGAATACTTCGCCGAAGGACTCGATACAGAAGTACGCAAGGCGGTGGAAGCAGGAATCCAGAAGCTGGCAACGGCAGGGTGCGAAGTGGTGGACATTTCCCTTCCGCACACTCGCTACGCCGTTCCTACCTATTACGTGATTGCTACGGCTGAGGCCTCTTCCAACCTGGCCCGCTACGATGGCGTGCGCTATGGATTCCGTGCTTCCGGAGCACGCACGCTCTCGGAGATGTACCGGCAGACGCGCGACCAGGCGTTCGGCCACGAGGTAAAGCGGCGCATTCTGCTGGGAACCTACGTTCTTAGCGCGGGCTACTACGATGCCTACTACCTCAAGGCACAACGCGTGCGCGCGCTGCTTACTCAGGACTACGACGAGGCATTTCAGAAGGTCGACATCATCGCTACACCCACGACTCCCACCACTGCTTTCAAACTGGGTGAGAAGGCCGACGATCCGCTGGCGATGTACCTTGCTGATATCTACACTGTGACCGCGGACCTTGCCGGAGTTCCCGGTATATCGATTCCCTGCGGCTACTCCGGCGAAGGTCTTCCCATTGGAATGCAATTGCTGGCGCGCCACTTTGACGAGAGCACCCTGCTGCGCACAGCGCATGCCCTGGAGCATGCCATGGCCTCCGACTAGCGTCAGTCTATATCCCTCCAAAATCAATTACTTGCGGATGGCACAACCTTCTTCGCCAAACCGGGTTATGTATAGGGCAAATGCAGCCCCGTGCGCGTCACTTCGCCGGGGACTTTGGCGCACGCACAGTTGCGTGCGCCAGAGACAACTTGGATCGGAGGTCCTGCACATATGCGGGTATTACGAGTCACGGCAGTTGCACTGACATGCTTGGTTCTGTCATCCGGAATGGCGTTCGCACGTGATAATGCGCGCGGCACGGCACGGGGATCGGGTTCTGGCAATCGGGTGTGGAATCAGAACCGCAAACCGATGAACGGCGCCTGGCAAAAAAACCGCAATCGCAATGTTGCCTCGCAGCGTAACCGGAATATTTGGGACCGCGACCGGCGCGGAGGCTTAGACCAGCGAGACGGCTTCCGTGGTCAGGGCCGGAACCAGGGAAACTGGAGCCAAGGGAACAGGGCAGGCTGGGTCCGTTGCAACAACCTGCCGCCGGGCATTGCGCGCCAGAACGGATGTCCGCCAAACTTCCGTGGCATGTCCAACCGTGGGCAGAACGATCGCTACTGGTTTGATGGTTCCCGCGGGCGAGATCGCGATTGGCAAGACGATCGCTGGCGCGACCGCAACCCGCGAGACAACGACGCCTGGCGCTATAGCCGCAATGTCCGCTACCGCTAGCCAACTGCAAAGTATTTTTGGTCGCGGATTGACGCGGATCACGAAAGCTCGAAAGAGAGCCGCAACTCAGCATCAGTTGCGGCTCTTTGTGTTGGCTGATTTGTTGTTTTGCCTGATTTTGTTTGTGCGGTTCCGTCGCGCGGGAAACGTCCGGGCCCTAACACGAAGTTTTCATCACGAGTTGATAGAGCGGACTTCAGCGCTGCTTTCAGCGGTTCTCTCAGACTTCGCCAGTGTGACGGTCAACGCGGGCCTGAAGGCCCGCTCTACCTGGATCGTTAAAAATTCGGACTAAGCTAGTTTCTCCCAACACCGACATATTGGAATCCCATGCTGCGAAGGCGGGTGGAATCCAGCAGGTTCTTGGTGTCGATAATCACGGGACGTTTGAGAAGACGCTTGATCTTGTCGAAGTCAAGTGCACGGAATTCCGGCCAACCAGTGCTCAGCACGAGCGCATCCGCTCCCTGCGCAGCGGCATATGCGGAATCACACGTAAGTACCCGCTCGTCCAGATAATGGCGCGCTTGCACCATAGCAACCGGGTCGTATGCCCGTACCTTGGCGCCACGGGCCAGCAGATGATGTGCCAACAAAATAGAAGAAGACGCTGCGGCAGAGTTTGTATTCGGCTTGAACGCCAATCCAAGAATACCTAGATCTTTGCCGGGAAGAGACTGCACGGCTTGATCGATCTTTTGCGCCATCCGTTCACAATGCTGGCGGTTGACTTCCCGCGCCGTATCCAGAATCTTCAGGGAAACCCCGCGGGCGTCAGCGAGTTCCGCCAGTGAGTTCATGTCTGCCTCGGCGAAAGCCCCACCGAAACCTGCTCCCGGCTGCAGACAACGCGGAGCAATACGCTTGTCCAGCCCGAGCGCTAGTGCCAGATCAACGGCGTCTGCATTCACGTGTTCACACAGCGATGCCAGCTCGTTGATGAAGGAAATTTTGGTAGCCAGAAAGGCAGTGGAGGCCTCCCGCGCCAGCTCCGCGGTCTCATGATTGGTAACAATCACCGGGACGC
Source organism: Candidatus Korobacteraceae bacterium (assembly GCA_050183935.1). GTDB lineage: Bacteria > Acidobacteriota > Terriglobia > Terriglobales > Acidobacteriaceae > DASZRZ01. The sequence goes on from JBFXAV010000018.1 coordinate 9,321, forward strand.
CGCGCATCACCAGCGGACGATAGATTTGCTTCAACAGGGCCACGGCATCGGCGCTGGTGGTGCCCAGAAGAATGCGGTCCGGCCAATTAAAATCCTCGACGGCGCAGCCGTCAGTAAGAAAAATCGGATGTGAGACGACTGTAACCTTCAGGTTCTCGGCCTGCAATCGAACTTCGAGGCGGCGAGCTGTTCCAACAGGAACCGGGGTCGCGAGCACCATCAAGGAGCCGCGCGTCATCCAACGCGCAGTCTGCACTCCGCGTTCTTCAAAACCTTCGTGGGAATCAAACCCCAGGTAGACGATCTGCGAGCGGGCTGCTCCTTGAGAAACATCGGTGGAATACACCAGGCGGCCGGCGCGGGCGTTGCGGCGCACTACTTCGTCCAGGTTGCGCTCGTGGAAGGGCAGTGAGCCGTGAGCCACTGCGGTCACGCGGTCGGCGTCTTCATCAAAGCAGGTAACCGGAAGGCCAAAGTCGGAAAGGCACGCAGCCACTACATTGCCCAGATAGCCGCAGCCATAAACGCCGAGTCGCATTCTGCCACCATTTCCAATCAGACCGGCGCCCGTAGTATCCGGAGCTGAAGACCAGAGCAAAGTCCATCGGACAATGCTGCATGGCCTTCCGCATTTGTAACGTCCATACTCCGTGTCCGCAACAGGTAAGAGGTACATGTCCAGAGGGATCAAGCCACAAAAACTGTACGGGAGGACAGGTTCATGAACGAATCAGGAGTCCTGAACGCATGCACATGCTATGCATCACAAGAAAAGCAGAGAACCGAAGAAATGAAAAAAGATGATGTGCAAAAAGAAAGGACGACCAGAAGCACCGGCCTTTTAACGAATGCTTGCGAGCCGGTTCCCGAGAGGAATGGGGGCCAGATCCGTCCAGCGATTCAGGTCGGTACTACACACGAAGGTGAGTTCGTCGACAACAATGCGACGCGACCCGGAGTAACGCTCCCATAGTTCAGCAGCTCGCCCGTAAGCATTCCTTGCGCGCTCCAGGGTTTCCATCTTGAAGAGCGTGAGATGTGGCATGAAAGGCCAGGGCTCCTCCGACCGCAGCGCTCCGACGTTCACCAAATCGTGCAATTCCCGCACCCGGTAAGCGGCATGAGCCACGCGGATGAACACCGTCGGAGTGACCGGCATGAATGTCTGCACCTCGCCCATAACGACCTCAAAAGGGTCTACGCGACGGCATACATTCTCAACAACTTCCAGCGCTTCGGCCTCGGTACCCAGCAGACAGCGCGGAGGAAGTATGCTGATGTGGGCGGGGGAGTGCCCGTGATCCGGACACAATTCGCTGCGCAGGTCTTCGACAAACTGACCTACGGAATTCCGAACATAGGCCACAAGAGCGTATTGCGGGGGCATGCTGAGGAATGATTATAGTCCGAGGCGCGACTTTCAGCACGCCGCGGGGCGCCCTTCTCCAGAGTAGCGCTCGCGCCGGCACGCCAGTTCACTTGCCGCCAAGATGCCGGTACGAGGGCCTAGTCGGTTGAGTTCGTTATAATTGGAGAGGATCGGGGCGTAGCGCAGCCTGGTAGCGCACCTGCCTTGGGCGCAGGGGGTCGGAGGTTCAAATCCTCTCGCCCCGACCATTCTTCATTCTTGGCCCTTTGGAAGATCAAGTCGAAGGGCTTTCTGTATGTGGGCCAGAGACTTGCGCCGTCTGTCGAGCAGTTCAAAAGTACATTTTTGAGCATTTCGGCCTTTTCTTCTGCATTTCGCGTAAGGTACAGAGACTCAGCACGTTGCGCGAGTTCAAAAATTCTTTCGAGTGACAGCTCTCTCGCCCGCTTTAGGGGAACAGAGCACGACTCGAAAGCACTCTGCAAAGCCCGTTCTTGTTCCTGCCATTCATTCATCTTGCGGCCCCAGAATTCTTCGGAGATGCGCCCGTCCAATTTGTCCTCGTATGTCTTGTCCATGCGAGTGCGCAGAGTTGCTAGCTGTTGCTTGATCGATGCAGCCTGCTTTTGCCGTTCCGCTTCTATCCGCTGATGATCGGCTTCGATTGAATTGACGATAGATTTCGCAACCGCGTCGGGAACATAGATGTTCCTCATGATTTCGCCAAGCATGTCCAGCATCTTCGGTTCCGGAATATAGGGCAGTTCGCATTTTCCGTGACCATGCGAGCAGCGGCAGTAAACGTATTTGCCTTTTTGCATCTCCATCGTGATCGTGCAACCGCAGATGGCGCAGCGCAGCAGTCCAGCGAGCGGAAACTCGTGTTTCCGATATTTCGGCTTGTTGTGATTGCGAAAAGCCGCTTGCACACGATTAAAAAGACTCAGATTGATGATCGGCTCGTGCTTGCCCTTGTATTCGATTCCTCTCCACGTGAAATACCCGATATAAAAGCGGTTTTTCAAAATGGTTTCAAGATATGCCCTGGAAATCAGTGTTCCCGATTCTTTCCGAATGGCGATTCGCAACGAACTGAGCGAGAACTTCCCGCTGGCGTACATTTCAAAAAGCCGTTGCACCACTGGCATGGTTTTCGGATTGACATCAATTGCCCGCGTAACTCGGTTATTTAAATATCCGAATGGAGCGTGACCAGGATAAATTCCTTGTTCCGCTTTTTCACGCATTCCTTTCAAAACTTCTTCCCGGAGGTTGCCACTGTAGAAGCGTGCTTGCGCCAGTTCGATATCGTGTGCAAATTTGGTCTGCGGACGGGCATTTTTTGAAAT
>JBFXAV010000019.1:0-11845 GCA_050183935.1 Candidatus Korobacteraceae bacterium
ACCTGTCGTCCTGAGCGCAGCGAAGGATCCCTGGGCTGTTAAAACCAAGCCGGTGCATGCGTGGTTTCTCACACTGCTGTTGTTGGGTGAGAAGCATTCACAACACCGCAGCGCAAATATTTGTGGGACCCTTCGCTGCGCTCAGGATGACTCCAAGCGAATGTCGTCTTACTTGTCCAGGATTTCCTTCACTCACGGCACAAGTTTACGTGCCTAGTCGTTCCAGCGCCCTCTCCGCTGCCTTCAGCATCGCTTCCGGACCAACCTGCGTTCCGGTCGCGTGCTGCATCCATAAGTCTGGCGCGACGTTCCCGTACTTCGCAATACGTTCCGCTTCGGCTCCGAAGTTTGTATCCGGACGCTTCAGGTGCTCCTCAAGCTGTATGGCAATCATGTGGCCGAGAGGATAATCGGGAAGATACAAGCAGGCATCGATCATGTGCGAGTACACCGCGAGCAATACGACATCCTGAACACCGAATACCGGAGCGTAGTAGCGGTTCCACAGGTCGCGCGCAATGTCGAGCGTTGCTTGTTTCAGTTCAGCAGGAGTGGCGTCCGGATGCTCGTACATCCAGTGCCACACGGCCATATCCACAAGGGCAACACCCGCGATCTCGTAAGTTCCCCAGAACGCGCTCAGCATGCGCATGTGATCGTCGTTCTCGCTTCCGGGATCAAGGTCCAGCAGGCGCAGGTCGCGGCTTTGAAAGACAAATGCAAACGCTTCGGTGAATGCCGTGTTCGGTACGCCTTCAAGGAAGTAGTGATCCACCTTGTTGAGCGAGTACACCTGCTCCACGTTGTGGCCGATCTCATGGGCTGCTACGTTGAAGCCCTTGTACGTCATTCCGGTCTTGTCCACGCGCGTGCGCAGGTGTGCCTTGCCGCCACGCATGCTTGCGCCCATGGCATGTCCCGCGCCGCGTGCCGGGTCTACGATGATGTTTTCCGCCAGGTATTCGGCCTGTTCGCGCGCAAAGCCGAGTTTGGAAAGCAGGTTGGGGATGTCCCTGCGATACGCCTCCGCAGCCGGATAGCGCTTGCGAACGATCTGATCCAACTCGGGTTCGGTATAGCGGCTGCGCGGTCGGAACTCGCTGTACCAGATATCGAATGGCTCCAGCCTGCGTCCCAGGCGTTTCTCAATCAAAGCGGCTACGCGTGGAACCAGCGGTGACGTCAGTACCTGGAGCAAGAGGTCGCGGAATCGCTCTTCGGGAATTTCGCGGTCTTCATTAAAGCGCCGCGCCATGTGCGTTGGCGCCGAAGGTGAATACGGATCTTCCAGGCGGATGGCGCGAAACACGCTCAATAGCAGGCGATAACGCGTATCCGGCTCGGGAGTGTTGCTTGCGCTGACAGTCAGGGAAGGCGAGAACTCGGAATCGTGCTCCGTCGCCGGCGTGACCTCATTGGCGTCGAGATCCCAGTCCACTTGCGGGTTGTTCACCACAGCTTCGGGGATGGTCTGCGTGATGATCTTCTCCATCACGCGCTGGATCATGCGCTGGCGCGGCAAACCGTCCTTTTGCTCGTACTCCGCCTTGATCTGGTCGCGCAAGTTCCAGTGCGAGAGCAGCCTCATGCCTGCCGGGAAAAGCCGCTCACCCTGCGCGTTCAGAACGTGATGCATCCAGATGTTGTATTCGGAAACGTATTGGTCGGCTTCCGCCACGGCCTGCGCAATTGCCTGGTTCACTTCCGCGGGAATGCGCTTGGAAAAACGCTCACCCAGCCGGGCTTCGGCCCAGGCCTTACGGCTCCACTGCTGGCCGGAAGCGAGCTTTTCTTCGAGGGTGCGCTGCGGGAAATTCAGCAGCGCCACAAAAGCCAGCTTGTTCTGGAACAGGTCGTCCAGCACATGCGCGGAAACGTCATAACCTGCCAATGCTTCATCTAGAGGGAGCACCGGCCCCAGATCAAGGTCTACGGGCTCGCGCATCACGCGGCGAATCTCGTGCATGTGTCCGTCGAGCTGCTCCAGGACCGTCTCCAGGCGATGAAAGATGGCGTCTTGTGCAGGCTGGTCAGCAGCAAAGTTGGCGCGCACGAAGGTTCGAAACTCCTCTTCGCCGCCATCCTCGTTGCGCCATAGTCGGCTGACCTAAATCAGCCCTTGCCGCAGGCGATCCTGGTGCTCCGGGCCAAGCGCAGGACCAATTTCGGTTATGAGCTGCTGCGCGGCAGCCTCGATCCATTCAGGTTGCTGAGAACTTAATGAAGGTTTGATTTGGAACTCGGTCGTGGTGGCCTGCATGGGTTCAGTATACGGCGGCAAGAGGTCCTTTTCCTGCATTGGCTCAGACCAAACGACCCACAACCTGCAAAGAAAAAGCCCCGGGACGACCATCCGGGGCCACGTAGCTCCTGCTCGATTGCGGCTTACTTCAGCTTGCTGACTTCTACCAAGCCGACCTTGTTGACGCCGCTGCACGCGATGAATATGTCGCCTTTGGGAGTGGCTACCATGTGGCGGATTACACCGCCTCCGGAAGGGACTGCCACAGTGGAGAACTGCTTCGACTTGGGATCAAAGCGAACCATGGTGTTCGGCTGCACGCCCGACTCGCTGTAATAAACCATTCCATCGCGCGGAATGGCGATTCCGTAGGGGTTGGACTCGGGACCGCCGGGCGAGGCCCACTCTTCGGTCTTGCCAGTTCTGGGATCAAACCTTCCCAGGTAGCCGCGAGCATAATCTGTGTAGTAGATGGAATCGTCAGCCGCCACCGCAATACGCCGGGGCTTCGCGCTCTCGGGCAGCGTGTATTCGGTGATGGCCATTGTTTTGGGATCGATGCTGGCCAGCTTGTTCGTACCGAACTCGCAGAACCAGGGAACTCCTTTGCTGTTTACTACCATCCCGTAGGGTAGCGAGCGAGACGTGGGCGATTCCTTAAGATCAACCTTTCCAGTTTTAGGGTCGAGCCGTCCCACCATATTGCCACCCTGCACGGTAAACCAGAGAGTCCCGCTCTGATCGAAGATGGGGGTGTGCGGGTCGCGTGCCCGCGGATCGGGCATGGGGAAATTTTTCACTTCGCCGGTCTTTGGATTCAGCATGCCGATGGTCCCGTTGGCATTGCCGGTGTACCAGATGTTCCCGTCTTTGTCGGCGACCAGTCCGTGAGGGCCGGACTTCGGCGTGACGTCCCATTCACGGATCTGGCCGGTGGCGATGTCCACGCGTCCCAGCTTGTGTACGACCTGGCCGGTGTACCAGAGGGAACCGTCGGGAGCGACGGCGGGGTCGTGGGGACGCGAGCGCGTGGTAGGAACGTCCCACTCCTGAATACGCACATTCAACTGGCCCACGGCCGCCCATAAGAGCCCTGCCGTAAGCAAAAGCGAAGCAGCCGTAGCGAATCTGGAAAATACCTTCATGACATTCGCCCTCCCAGGCGCGCAAGCACCCCAATCTATCTGCAAACAGATACACCCCGGCGGGTCGGCGGTCAAGCGTGGGCAGAGGAATTCGTAAGAGGCAGAAAAGGCACAAAGGGCAGACAAGCACCTGCCATGGAGCGCCGCAGGTGCCTTCAAATGGGCGGCAGCTACATGATCAGTTCGCTGGTCCGGCGGACGATAGGATGCTGGCGCTCAGCGAGGTCGTTCTTTACCTGATTCAAACCGTACACGCACTCTTCAAAGTGCGCCGCCAACTTGGCAAACAGCGGAGCGACCCTGGCATATTCGAAGTGCTCGAACTTGGAAACGATATAGTAGCTTTCCTTGCCGGCGCGCATGAAGTCCACAAAGCTCTCAAGCCGTGCCCGCCGCAGGCGGCGCTTGTTGATGGCCTCGGGAAACATGCCCATAAAGAACAGCGTGTAGTCTCCGATGTGCTTGCGCACCTGGCGCTCACGATCGAATGACGGAGCCTCGCCAAAGATAGGGTCGGCTTCCAGAAGCATCTCGCCCACGTCGGCCAAAGGGCGGCCATCGGCGTTGCGGATGGAATACAGCCGCTCCGCCTCAGTGAACTCGGTAAGCATGTTCGCCACGTAGGCGCTTACTTCCTGATCGCGCAATCCGATGTCACGAGAGTAGTGCTGGCTGACGAGATCAAGAAAGAAGTGTTGCAGCGGATGTCCCTCTGGAATCATGCCCGATACCCTGTGGCTCGAACCGAATCTACGCGGTCGGAGAGCCGATCCTTCGCAACCGAATCCCAGACCCGTAGGACTTGGGTTCCTTCCGCACTAGTTAGCGTGTAAGGGCCACTGGTGGCAATCATTTTCCGACATGGAGAGAAAACTATGGTCACCATTCCTGTCAACAGCTCGATTGCTAAGCCTGTCTGTTAGACAGCAATTCTCGACTCCAGGTTTCAGGCGCCGTGACGATTGTCAGCACAGTGGCAGCAGGAGTGCTTATCCCGGGCAGGAGATGACGGCTTTAAAGATGAAATTCGGGCACAACGGAATCGCGCACCCGCGGGGACTAGAAAATGAGGAATCGCTTTTTCTTTTTTTCGGGCTCGGGTTCTTGCTGCGCGGTTGAAGCCGATGCCATAACGGGTTGAGTCTGCTTGGCGCTTGCGCCGCTATCGACGAAGCCCGCCTTAATGTCAATAAAAGCATCTTCGCGGAGCTTGGTGAGGTATTCACGAAGAGCCGGCTGAAGCTTGCTCACGTAAACGGCTTCCTGAACCCGGTTTTCAACTTCGCTGTACTCGGGGATGGAAGGAGGTTCGTGTTCGGTGACCTTGAGGATAATGAAGCCCTGCTTCGTGGCGATAACTTCGCTGACTTCTCCGGCCTTCATCTGATCGAACGTTTTTTTCTCTAGTTCCTCGCCGAGCCCGCTCTCAATCCCGGGGGCGCGTTCAAAGTATCCGATGTCGCCGCCGGGGTTCGCAGTTCCAGGGGCGTACTTTTTGACCGCTTCCTCAAAAGGCAAGCCATTCTTTATGGCTTGCAAAGCTTCCTGCGCTTTCTTTTCGGCAGCTGCTGTCAGAGCGGCGGGATCCTGCGTGGCGCCGTTCGATGCGTCCGCTGTCTGCGTCTCGGTGGACACCAGAAGCTCGCTAAGTCGGACGCGCTCCGGCTGCTGCATCTCCTGCTTGTGCTCTTCGTAGTATTTGTGGGTTTCTTCCTGGGTAATGCGGATCTTGGAGCCGACCTCGCGGCCAATGGTGGACTGTGTGAGAATGCTGTTTTTCAGGTTCTGCTTAAAGTCCTCATAGAGGACACCTTGCTGAGTTGCCGCGCGCTCCAAAGCTTCCATGCTGTCGAGGTTCATGGATTTGCGGATGTCATCGAGCCGCTTGATCAGTTCGGTGTCGCCGGTAATCCCGAGGTCTCCGGCCTTCTGCACCAGGAGCTGCTGGTCGATTAGGTCGCGTAGCAGGTCCTTTTCGCGGTCAGCCATGTTTCTTGCCTCACGCGCCTGCTGGAGTTCGGACTGCAACTGCCGGCGGGCGCGTTGCAAATCCGAGCGCGTGATAATGGCGTTATTCACGCGAACAATAATCTCTTCAATCACACTGTCCTGTGCCGACGCGGCGGAAACCGCAAGAGCAACCATCAGGACAAGAAAAAAACGCTTCATCATGCTTGTTTCCAATACGATCCAAGCCAAATTCGCCCGTCCCTGGAGCGGGCCTGTCCCATAATTCTACACGATGGGAAGGGTTGATGGGGGCGCATGGTTGCTTGCTGGAACCCTCTCTGGGAGGTCGCCCAATGCTGAAATACAGCCCTGGCCCTTGAATGGGGGACGCATGGCGACGGGAGCAAGCCTCCTAATTGCGAACTATTGTGAACGACATCTTGCAAGACATCCACCGTTACCCGCGACGGACATTCCCCTATAATTACCCTATCGCGTTTTCCATGATCACAGTTTCCAAAGAGGACTACCTCAAGGCCATTCTGGAAGCCGAGAGCGAAGGCATTGAGGTCATCTCCGCCACATTGGCACACTGGCTGTCGGTTTCTCCTCCGGCGGTGACAATGGCCCTGCGCCGTCTGAAGCGCGATGGCCTGGTTAAAGTGCAGGGTGACGGGCGTGTGCGCCTTACTCCCGAGGGCAGCGAGATTGCCCGGCGGACCATGGTACGGCACCACCTCATCGAGCGCATGCTTCACGAAGTCTTTGGTATGGAGTGGTGGAAGGTCCATGAAGAAGCCGAGCGCCTGGAGCATGCCGTTTCTTCGGACTTTGAAGCCAAGCTCGCCAGCAAAATCGGCCGTGGAGGCATTTGTCCTCATGGCAACCTCATGACGCCGGAAAGTCCTGCTTCTCGCGCCCGCCGCGGCCTGGTGCTGCTCTCTGCGGCGGAACCTGAGCAAGACTACGAAATCCGAAGCGTTTATGAACGCGATCCCATGCTGCTGGAGTTCCTGGAAAAGCGAGCTATACGCCCGGGCGCTCGCATTCACCTGTCAAGCCGGAACTATGACCAGACCCTGACCATCACCACCGACGCCGGCAGCGTTCCCCTGGGATCGGCTGCTGCCGCTCGCGTCTGGGTTTCGCCGGTGAAGGCCGCGGCCTCGGGGCGCTCCACCTCTGCGCGGGCCTCCCGTTCCTGATCCCCTAATTCTCCGGGTGCTCTGTACCTTCGATATCCTGATTCTGAAAATTCATTAACCATAGTTTAAGCCGCCGTGTATGCTAAGGCTAAGTAAGCAGGTTTGTGCAATCGGAGAACCTTGAGTGGCGACCGAAGCGGTGACAAAAAGCGAGCAGGGCTGGCGGAATCCAGTCGACCGCCCTAGCCTGCCCGAGGTCTACAGCAGCATGCCGGTTCCCAGGAACTCCGGGTTTTTCCGCAAGCTGCTGGCCTTCGCCGGACCTGGCTTCATGGTTTCGGTGGGGTACATGGACCCTGGCAACTGGGCCACGGACCTGGCGGGCGGATCGAAGTTCGGCTACCAGCTCCTGTTCGTCATCATGCTTTCGAACCTGATGGCGATCCTGTTGCAAAGCCTGGCGCTCAAGCTGGGGATCGTTACTGGACGTGACCTGGCCCAAGCCTGCCGTGACCATTACAGCCGCCCCGCCAGCTTCGCGCTTTGGGTGCTGGCTGAAGTTCAGATCGCCGCCTGTGACCTCGCCGAAGTTATAGGCTCGGCCATCGCCCTGAACCTGCTGTTCGGCATTCCGCTGCTCTGGGGAGTCTGCCTCACGGCGGCCGATGTCCTGCTCATTCTCTTCCTTCAGCAGAAAGGCTTCCGTTACATCGAGGCCCTGGTGATCGCGTTAATCGTAACCATCTTCGTGTGCTTCGGCCTGGAGATTGCTTTCTCGCGCCCCGATGCCCTCGGCATCCTGCGCGGCTTTGTGACTCCGCCTGCACAGTTGCTCTCCAACATGGAGATGCTCTACATCGCGATCGGCATTCTGGGCGCTACCGTGATGCCGCACAATCTTTACCTGCATTCGGCCATCGTGCAGACACGCCAGTTCGAGCGCTCCCCAGAAGGCAAGCGCGAGGCCATCCGCTTTGGCAAGATCGATACCGTGATCGCGCTGATGGCGGCACTCTTCGTGAACTCTGCCATTCTGATTGTGTCGGCCGCTGCGTTTCATACCAGTGGCCACAGTGAAGTGGCGGAGATTCAAGATGCTTACCAGCTCCTCAGCCCGTTGCTTGGCGTTACCGGCGCCAGCACCATTTTCGCGCTGGCCCTGCTGGCCAGCGGACAGAACTCAACGCTCACGGGAACGCTGGCGGGACAGATCATCATGGAGGGGTTCCTTAGGATTCGCCTCAAGCCCTGGCTCCGGCGACTGATTACCCGAGCTTTGGCGATCATCCCCGCCGTGGTGGTCACTGCCCTCTATGGACCCAGTGGTACGGCGCGCCTGTTGCTGCTTAGCCAGGTAGTCCTGAGCATGCAGCTAAGCTTTGCAGTCTTTCCTTTGGTGAAGTTCACCGGCGACAAACTCAAGATGGGTGAGTTCGTCAATCCGCGCTGGGTCCAGGCGCTCGCCTGGGTTGTCGCCGTGTTCATTGCCGCGCTGAATGCATGGCTGCTGATGCTTGCCTTCCGCGACTGGTTCTAGAACCCTGCTCACAACGAAATTCCTCCTTACCAAACCTCCTCTCGGGTTTTACACTGATAGGTTGGCCTATAGCTATTTCAGCCTGTGAGAGCGCATTCCGTGGCTGTGCAGCTCGGCCTGACCCCGGTGAACTTTATGACGAACTCTTTCGGCAGTCGTTCCATCCTGCGTGTCGGCGACCGCGAGTACACCATTTTCCGCCTGGATGCCCTCGATAAGCAGGGAATTAGCACCACGCACCTGCCCTTTTCGTTGCGTATTCTTTTGGAAAATCTCCTGCGGACGGAAGACGGACAGACCGTCACAGCAGATGACATCCGCGCGCTGGCCGGGTGGAACGGCGCCAGCGTTCCCACCCAGGAGATTGCCTTCAGTCCCAGTCGAGTGCTGTTGCAGGATTTCACGGGAGTTCCGGCTGTTGTCGATCTGGCCGCCATGCGCGCGGCGGTCGCCCGCCTGGGAGGCAAGGCCTCTACGATTAATCACATCCAGCCTGCCGAACTGGTGATTGACCACTCCGTGCAGGTGGATGAGTTCGGTACGCCCAAGGCCCTCGACATCAATGCTGAACTGGAGTTCCAGCGCAACAAGGAGCGGTACGCGTTCCTGCGCTGGGGGCAGGATGCCTTCCGCAATCTCAAGATCGTGCCTCCTGACACCGGCATTGTCCATCAGGTGAATGTCGAGTACCTGGCGCGCGTGGTGTTTGCGGGCGAAGCGGTCAACGGAGGTCCGCCTGCGGCCTATCCGGACACGCTGGTAGGAACTGATTCCCACACCACCATGGTCAACGGACTGGGCGTGTTGGGATGGGGTGTAGGCGGAATCGAGGCCGAAGCCGCCATGCTGAACCAGCCGGTCTCCATGCTGATTCCGCAGGTTGTGGGCGTGAAGCTGACTGGAAACCTGCGCGAAGGTTCCACCGCTACCGACCTGGTGCTCACCATCACCGAAATGCTGCGCAAAGAAGGCGTTGTGGGCAAGTTTGTGGAGTTCTATGGACCCGGCTTGCAGCACCTGCCGCTGGCCGACCGCGCCACCATCGGTAACATGGCGCCCGAGTACGGCGCAACCTGCGGCATCTTTCCTATCGACAAGGAAACCCTCACGTACCTGCGGCTCACCGGGCGCAGTAGTGAACAGATTGCACTGGTCGAGGCCTACTGCAAGGCTCAGGGACTGTTCCACACCGCGGATACGCCGGAAGCGGAATATACGAAGAAGCTGGTGCTCGACCTTGCCACTGTGGAACCCAGCGTTGCCGGCCCCAAGCGTCCTCAGGACCGCGTTACGCTTTCGGAGATTGGAAAGTCCTTCGAGAACGCCTTGCCCACGCTGATGAAGCCTGGAGCCACCAAGATCGACAAGCCCCTGGTGCGCTGGGAAGGGGAAGGCGGCGGCACCCAGAACGGTCACAGTTCCAGCACGGAGCATGTTCGTGCTGAAGTGGACCTGCACGCCTGCCTGCGTCATGGCAGCGTAGTGATTGCCGCCATCACCAGTTGCACCAACACCTCGAATCCGTCTGTCATGATGGCCGCCGGACTACTCGCAAAGAAAGCTGTGGAGCGCGGGCTCCGCACTCCTCCGTGGGTCAAGACTTCACTTGCCCCCGGCTCCAAGGTCGTCACCGAGTATTACCAGCGCGCCGGACTGATGGAGTACCTGGAGAAGCTCAATTTCCATCTTGTCGGCTACGGCTGCACTACGTGTATTGGGAACTCGGGGCCGCTGCCAGCCGAAATTTCCGACATCATTGCCGAGCAGGACCTGGTGGTCGCCTCCGTGCTCTCCGGCAATCGCAACTTTGAAGGCCGCATCAACCCCGAAGTACGCGCCAACTACCTGATGTCGCCACCATTGGTGGTGGCGCTGGCGCTGGCCGGGCGCGTGGACCTCGACGTAAACACCGATCCCCTTGGTTATGACCGCCAGGGCAAGCCGGTGTATCTGCGCGAAATCTGGCCAACTTCGAACGAAGTGGAAGAGACAATCCGCAAGGCCATTGGCTCGGAGATGTTCCTTAAGACTTATGCTGAGGTCTATTCCGGCGACCATCGCTGGCAAACGCTTAAGGTGCCCGCGGGGGAGACCTTTGCCTGGGACGAGAAGTCCACCTACATCAAGCATCCGCCGTACTTCGAGGACACCACGCTCACCCTTCCCGGTGTCAGCGACATCTCAGGAGCACGTGTGCTAGCGGTGCTGGGCCACAGCATCACCACCGATCACATCTCCCCGGCAGGTTCCATCAAGAAGGACAGCCCGGCGGGCAAATACCTGATCGCGAATGGCGTTTCTCCGGCGGACTTCAACTCTTACGGCTCACGCCGTGGCAATCATGAAGTCATGATGCGTGGCACGTTCGCCAACGTGCGATTGCGGAACAAGATGGTTCCCAGCAAAGAGGGAGGCTTCACGCGCCATCTGCCCAGCGGCGAGGAAACCACGATTTTTGATGCGGCCATGAAGTACAAAGCTGAGGGAGTCCCGCTCGTGATTCTTGCCGGCAAAGAGTACGGCTCCGGTTCTTCGCGTGACTGGGCCGCCAAAGGTCCGGCGCTGCTGGGAGTGCGTGCCGTCATCGCCGAGAGCTATGAGCGCATTCACCGCTCCAACCTCGTAGGCATGGGCGTGCTGCCATTGCAGTTTTTGCCGGAAGAGGATGCAGAAACCTTGGGTCTCACCGGCGAGGAAGTGTTCGAAGTTCGTGGCCTTCGCAAGGCCATTGAGCAGTACACCAGCGGCCAAAAGCTTGAGGTGGTGGCACGCAGGCCCGACGGGACTGATGTGAAGTTCACGGCTGCCCTGCGCGTGGACACTCCGCAGGAAGCTTTGTACTACCAGCACGGGGGCATCCTGCACTACGTCTTGCGGCAACTGGCCGTACGCCGGGAAAAACCGGAGGCTGTTTCCCCGGGCGTTTCCACTCAGGGAGACTAGACACTCAACCCATGCTGGCCTTTCGCCGGCCTGGGGGCACTCCGGGTATGGCAAGCAGGCATGGCAACACTGTCGCGGCAGGAGTTTACCCGGCTCGTGGAAGAAGCTTTGGATTCCATGCCCCGCCGCTTCCGCGAGCGCATTGAGAACGTGGCCGTTCTGGTGGAAGATGAGCCGCCCGAGCAGGCCACGCGCCGTATCCGCAAGCTCCCCGCGCCGCGCTCGGCTCGTCCTCGCAAGCTGGTGCTTGGCAGGTTTATCGGAGTTCCCACCACCGAGCGCAGCTTCTTCGGCCTGCCTCCTGGACCCGCCTACGTCGTTCTGTATCAAAAGAACATTGAAGCCGTCTGCTCCACCAAGGAAGAGATTCGCGAGCAGGTGCGTCTCACCGTATTTCACGAACTCGGCCACTACTTCGGAATGGATGAAAGCCAGCTTTGGGACGTGTGAGGCGCATGTTCCCACGGCAAGTGTGTGCCCATGTTTTGAGGCACACCTCCGTAACCTGCCGCTGATTGACGTTCGCTGCTCCCTGCTCGGATAATCACGGGAACGAAAGCTGGACGGTTCGCCGCATTGAATTTAATGCGTTGGGTACAATGCGTCCGGCAATGGCAGTACAACAGTGGGGTTTGTGCCACGCCTCCCGGACTGACTGCCCGCTAAGAATGGACGCCGCCTTTGTCTCCAACGTGATCGTCCCGGGAGCTTTCACGCTCCTGCTGTTCCTGACGTTCAGCTATCTCCATCAGCAGAGCCGGGAGCCGTATTTCCGTGCGTGGCAGCTTTCCTGGGGCTGCTACTCCATTTATTACGCCGTATTTTTCTGGACTGAGTTCGGGCAAGCAGGCGGCGTGGCCCATGTGCTCCAAGATCGGAAGAG
>JBFXAV010000020.1:0-11539 GCA_050183935.1 Candidatus Korobacteraceae bacterium
TTCCACTGTACTTAGGAAACCGCTGCTCTATCCATCTGAGCTACAGGGCCATGAGGACTGCAACTCGGTTATCGCGCGGGAGCTAGTTCTGTGGCATGAGGCCCGACATGTCCTCAACGCCCCAGCGCTCCACGGCCTTGCCGTTCTCAATCCGCACGAGATCGGAGATTCGCATTACCACGTCTTTCCCACTCGCCGGGATGCCCATCAGGTCGCCAGTATGCTTGCCACGACAGGCCACATGCGCGGCTACCAGGTCGCCCTCGGCAATCACGTGTTCCACGGTCACTTGAAGGCCGCTGATTGCGTTATGCAAGGAGGTCACGAACTGCTTAACCCCCGCAGCTCCAGGCGCCTGCCCCGGCGCCGGCTGGTGATCCACGAAGTTGGGCGCCAGAAGCTCATCGAGCACAGCCAAATTCCCCTTCTGCAAAACTTCACTGTAGAACTGCCGCGTCTTCGCTTTGTTCTCTTCGGACATGGTGGTCTCCTCGCGCCACAGGATTCAGCAATAACCGTGGTTTGTCAAACGCGCCAGCGTGGCGGTCAAGGCGGTTCGACTGGGACGATGGATACTAGGGCAACTGCCACACCCACAAGATCGACGATTTCGAGCCGCGCACGGCGCCGAGTTCAGGCGCGGTATTCAACGCCCGGTTTCCCTGGAGCCCGGGGTTCCCAGCCACCATGGCGATGTACTGCTTACCGTCCACCGTGTAAGTGATCGGGAAAGCGTTGGGGATGTCGTTCAGACGAGGACTCTCCCAAAGCACCTTGCCGTCACGGTCGTCGAGTGCGCGCAAATAGCGATCGGGCGTGGCCGAAAACACCAGGCCTCCCGCAGTCGTGAGCAGGCCGGTTGATTGCGGGATGCGCGCGCGAATGTCCCACGCAAATTCCTGTGTGTGCAGGTCCAGCGCCAGGAAGCGGGCTGGCGTGTCTCCCATTTTTCCCATGCACGTGTCGTTGATGGGCAGGTAATACCGGTTGGTGGAAGGACTGTAGGAGCCAGCCGGGAAATTTCGAGCGCCTATGTTGCCGGGGCAACGGGTCACGCCCGCTGGCAGAGGTTCCGGGAGCAGCGTCTTGACCCCCGTCACAGGATCGATTGCGGTGGCGACGTTCTGCGCACCGGGATCGACCGCGAACAGGAACTGGCCGGTTGCGGCGTCGACCGCCTCGAAAATTCCTGGCTTGCCCACGGTTATGACGGCCTTGCGCCGCTGTCCCCGGACGTTCACCGGCGCTACGATATGCTCGAAGGCATAGTCCATGTCATAGGGATCGGCCCCGATGTGCTGGTAATACCAGGCGAGCTTGCCGGTGTCTGGATTCAGCGCCAGCGTGGAGTTCATGTAGAGTCCCTTGGCGTCGAAGCTTCCACGAGTGATCGTTGACCATGGCGAAGGCGAGCCGGTACCCCAGTACGTTAGATTCAGTTCCGGATCGTACTGGCCAGCCACCCAAATGGCGGCTCCCCCGCGCTTTTCGTCAGGAAGATTGTTCCAGGTGTCACCACCCGGCTCGTTTGCATGGGCAATGGTGTTGAATCGCCACAGCTCCTTTCCCGTTTCGAGGTCGTGGCCGGTGATGAAGCATCCGCCTGGCGGGAAGTAGCCTGCGACTCCGCCTCGATTGGCACTTCCAGGCGAGCAGTTGCCGGCGCCGACAAGCACTTTGTCTTTGATGACCAGCGGGCCACTATTGTAGGTGCGCTCGCTCTTGTAATCGTCGGTAGAGATGTCCCACACTTTCGTCCCGGTCTTGATGTCGAGCGCAATTACGTGCATGTCAATCATCGGCACGATGAGCTTGTTGCCGCCAATCGCCAGGCTTCGCTTTGTCCGGTAGAAGCCGGGCAGCGTCGGATAGTCTTTCGGCAACACATAGTCGAATTGCCAGAGCAGGGTGCCGGTCTTGGCATCGAGCGCCTGAATTTTTTCGCCGAAGTTCCACATGAACATGACGCCGTCGTGCACCAGGGGCGTGAACTCATTGACGGCGTCGTCGGGCGAAGCCAGGCTGAACGTCCAGGCGACCTTCAGGTTCTTTACGGTATTGCGATTGATCTGGTTCAGCGGGCTGTAAGCCCAGCCGTCGTAGGTGCGCCGCCAGTGGAGCCAGTCGCCAGGCGGAGGATTGCGCAGCATCTCGTCGGTGACTGGCGTCAGACGATTGAGTGGCTCGCGCATGGCCGCGAGCGCGGACTTAACATAGGGCGAATTCATCTGTTGCTGCTGCTGGGACTGCGCAGGCGGTGTGCTGGCCGCGGGCGCCTGGGCAGCCGCCGGTGTCAGAACAAGGCAGGCTATGAGCGCCAGCGCTCCCGACATAGCCAAAAAAGCGCCAGCGGGGCGCGCCGGTTTTACTGCGAAAGGTCTCGACCACCGCATACGAGTGTCTCCTGGAAACCTGCCTGGGATCTGAGTCGTGTGTGTTTTAGGGGCACACGGGCGCAGTAAGGGATACTTGATTCACACTAATATTTCAAGGGATGACTCAATAACTTTCCGGGTGTGCAGGTGGCAGAACGAAGCGAGGCATAAGTGTTGGAAGCGGTGGGCTCTGAAAATTTAACTTGCCTGCAAGTCCAGTTAGGGGCACGATTCCGTCCCGTCTCCTCTAATGACTGCGGGAGGTTTCCGCGCGGGTGGCCGATTTTGTTTTCACCAAGTGAGGTTCACGAGCATGAGCTTCCGACGGTTTGCCTGGTTACCAGGGGTGTGTGTGTTGCTTGGATTGATGGCATCCGCGCAGACAGTGGTAGTGGACGACGCTGCCCTGCGCAAGGCGGGCACCGCTGGCGGGGAGTGGCTGACCTACGGTCTCACTCTGGCGGAGACGCGCTATAGCTCTCTGAAGCAGATCGACACCGGCAACGTGGGGCGGCTAGGGCAGGCGTGGGCTTATGACTTGGGCTCCACGGGTGGGGGACAACTGGCGACGCCTCTGGTTTGGAATGGAACACTTTACGGGATTACCAACTGGAGCGTCGTTTTTGCCATTGATGCCCGCACGGGAAAGGAACGCTGGCGCTGGGACCCGGAGGTGAACCAGACAGCCGTTCGTCCGAAGATCTGCTGCGGCGTGGTGAATCGCGGCATAGCGCTCTACAAGAATATGGTCATCGCGCCAGTGATTGATGGGCGACTGCAGGCGCTGGACGCGGAAACCGGCAAGGTCCTATGGGAGACGCGAGTGGCCTATCCGCAGGATGACTACACGATCACGATGGCTCCCCGGATTGCCAAAGGAAAGATCATTATCGGCGCCAGCGGAGGCGAGTACCCGGTCCGAGGATTCTTTGATGCGTATGACGCGGAGACAGGGCGCCGGTTGTGGCGGTTCTACACCGTGCCGGGCGATCCCTCAAAGCCATTTGAAAATCCTGCTCTGAAGACGGCCGCTGCCACCTGGGAAGGGGAGTGGTGGAAGCTAGGTGGCGGCGCGACGGTTTGGGATGGCATGGCTTACGATCCGGTTGCCGATCTTATTTACGTCGGTACCGGGAATGCCGGACCGTGGCCGCAGATGCTTCGATTCTCTAAGGGCAAGGACAACCTCTACGTTTGCTCGATTCTTGCAGTCCGGCCGGACACGGGAGAGCTGGCATGGTACTTCCAGACCGTGCCGGGGGATTCCTGGGACCACGACAGCACATCGCAGTTGACGCTTGCAGACCTGACGATCAACGGCAAGCCTCGCAAAGTGATCATGCAGGCCGCGAAGAATGGGTTTTTCTATGTGATCGACCGGATCAGCGGGGCATTTATCTCTGGCGCCCCTTTTGCGCGGGTGACGTGGGCGAGAGGGTTGGATCCCGTGACGGGACGGCCAATTGTGAATGATGAGGCAGACTACGGAACCGAGCCAGTGGATCTGTATCCAGGTCCGGTCGGAGCGCATGCTTCAAGCGCGATGTCTTTTAATCCAGCTACAGGGCTGGTTTATTTTGCCGCGACCATCGATGGAAAATCCAGCTATGCAGTGGACACGAACTTCACGCACAAGCCGGGCAGGCAGAACACAGGTCTGATTCGCGGAGCAACCGCGACGCGTCCTACCCCCGCTGCTGTGGGGCCGCCCGTGATTGACGGGCAGCGGAACGTCTTGTTTGCCTGGGATCCTGTGACGCAAACTGAGCGGTGGCGCGCACAGGTTGGCGGCAGCCGGTTCGGGGGCACGGTTACTACTGCGGGAAATCTGGTATTTCAGGTGGTGCCTGATGGGCGGTTGATCGCCTACAACGCGCAAACAGGAGAAAAGCTTTTGGAAATTCAGACCGAGTTCAAGGTTGGGATGGGACCTCCGATTACATACCAGCTTGACGGCAAACAATACGTAGCATTCCTGGGAGGCATGGGCCAGCCGCCAACCCCGCCAGCCGTTGGCGGCACACCTGCGGCGAATCCGGCAGAGTCAACTCCTTCGCCTTCACCCAAACTGCTGACATTCGTTGTGGGCGGGAGTGCGTCGCAGCCAGCCGCGAAGCCTTCGGGATCTTCGGGCGGCGCGGAGGATCCGCACCGATAGCTCTTGGGAGCATTCCCACTCAAGCCAATTCCGGGTTTGAATCGGGAACCGCGAATTATCCGGCGCGGGGCCACCGTGGCTATCATCCAAGAATTGATGCAGAATATCCCGGTTCTACAAGCCGGGCTGGAGGTCCGCTATGCGCCCTCAGATAACGCGATTATGGCACCGCAGTTTGGCACTATGCGTGTCCATGAAGGTCGCGGCAACTATTTGCCTTTTGGTTGGTACGGTACTGGCGCATCATGGCTGGAGTCACTACGACTCTTCGAAGACGCTGACGCTTACGGGCGCGATTCGCCAGTCGAGCTATGAAAACCCGCACGCTACTGTGCGATTACAGGTGGACGGAGGCAAGGGCAAGACGTGGCTGGCGGTTTTGGCGCCTCCTTCGCGCATGCAGCGGCGCGGCCTGGAGAGTTCGGCGCTCAAGCCGGGCACGACGGCGACGGTAGTTGGCTACCCTCATCGCACCGAGGCGGACGAGCTACGCGCTGAGCGCATTACCATTGGCGGGAAGACGATCGAGTTGCGCTGATGGAATTGCCCACGGGGTTGATGTGGTGGCTTGAGTGGCTGGCGGGCACCGCTCTCGCTGTCCAGGTGCGGGAGTCGGTATGGTTATACCCGCTCATTGAGACCCTGCACATTCTAGGATTCACCGTGCTGGTCGGCGCGGCGGTGATGTTTGATCTGCGGTTGCTTGGAAGATCGCGTGGCCTGAGCGTCCGCAAGCTCGAAGCACACCTCATCCGTTGGGCTCGTCGCGCTGCGCTTGTCGTGGTTCCAACCGGCGTGCTGCTGTTCATCCCGCGGCCGCTTGAGATCGCTGGCAATCCCTTCTTCCAGTGGAAGCTCGTGCTGCTTGCCATTGCTGCGCTGAACGCGCTGCTGTTTCACTGGCGCACGTTTCCAGGCGTGGCGCAGTGGGACGAAGCTGTGACGACTCCGCTCGCCGCGAGATTCGCGGCGGCTGCATCCCTGGTGTTGTGGACGGCGGTTCTCACCTGCGGGCGTTTGATTGCGTATTACTGAGCCGTTGCCTTCGGAGTGACTGCATGTCAACAGGGAGTAGGTATTCTGCATCAGACATGAAGCAGATTATTACACCTCGCAACGGGGTGCCAAAGCGGGGCGGCGGGCATACAATGCTGCCTCTAATTTGAAAGAGTGCCCGGAGGAAAGACATGCTCGTGCGAACACTACGGATGCGAATTGCGGCGCTGCTGATGGCGATGGTCATGGTAGGTTGCGCCGGGTCGAGGATTCAGCAGACTCCAGGTGGACGCATTGAGGCGCAGCCGGGCGGCTTCAACCAGTTTTCTCCCGACCAGGAGGTGCAACTGGGACGTGAGTATGCCCAGCAGGTCCGGCAAGAGATGCCCATGGTTCCGGACAACAACGCCATTGCCCAGTATGTGCGCCGGATGGGAGAGGAATTGGCATCGCATGCGCCGGGGCAAAAGTGGCCTTACAGCTTCGACACAGTTGCGTTGGAAGAGATTAACGCATTTGCGCTGCCAGGCGGACCCATCTTTATGCACATTGGAACTGTTCGCGCTGCAGGCAATGATGGAGAGCTTGCAGGAGTGATGGCGCACGAGATTTCCCACGTGGTGCTGCGGCATGGAACCAGTCAGGCGAGCCGTCAGGTGTTGGCGCAGCTTCCCTTGGTTATTCTCGACGCGACGCTGCCGCAGGGAACCGCAGGACAACTGGCGCGACTGGGTCTTTCGCTGGGTGCGCAATCGGTGTTCCTCAAATACTCGCGCGACGCGGAGCGCGAGGCCGACATGCTGGGTGCGCAGATCATGTATGACGCCGGCTACAACCCATACGACATGGTGGAGTTCTTTTCGCAGTTGCAGAAGCAGGGAGGCTCGGGCGCTCCCGAGTTTTTGAGCAGCCATCCTGATCCGGGGAACCGGGCGCAGAACGTTTCGGAAGTAGTAGCGAAGTTCCCGAAGAAGCAGTACCGCGGCGACGACCCGCGCTATGCGCAGATTCGCGCGCAAGCTGAAAAGCTGAAAGTCCAGAGCATGCAGCAGGTGGCGCAACAGAGCCAGGGCCCCGGAGGAGAGATGCCTGCTCCGGATTCGGCATCGATTCGTCCCAGCGGCCAGTTCCGGCAGTTGAATCACAGCGCATTTCAGATTGCATACCCAACAAACTGGGAGGCATTCGGAGATCAGAATTCGAGCGTTACCATTGCGCCACGGGCTGGTGTCAGCGAAAACGCTATTGCCTATGGCGTAATCGCCAGCGGTTTTCGTCCGCAGAATGCGCGGTCGCTGGAGAGCGCTACCCAGGAACTCATTCAGACCCTGCAACAGGGCAATCCGCAGTTGCGAGTCGCTGGGAATAGCCAGGCGATTAACGTAGGTGGCGTGCGCGGCCTTACTGTAGCCCTGAATGGGCCTTCTCCGCTGGTGAGCGGCCAACAGCATCTAGCGGAGCGCGACCAACTGGTTACGCTGCCCAGGGGTGATGGCACGCTGCTATTCCTGCTGTTCATTGCCCCGGAACGCGACTTCCAGGCGCTGCAACCGGCCTACGAGCAGATGCTGCAAACCTTGCGGCTGGTGAGGTAACCCGGAGTTGTCTCCCTGAATTGGGGGGGCGATGAATTGTGCCCCCAAATCATCGCCGAATATAGCGGGGAGGATGGGTACCTCGCTGTGGCGGAAGGACAGCGCCAACGGTGGAAAACTCACGCCTGACACCGCAGCCAAGTCCCCGGTATAATGTTGCCGAATCGTGATCAAGTATTCCATCGTCGTTCCTCTGCACAACGAAGAGGAAAATGTCACTGAGTTGTATGACCGCGTGAAAGCGGTCATGGAAACCCAGAGCGAGGCGTTCGAGCTCGTGTTGGTTGACGATGGTTCCACCGACCGTACTTTTCTTCTTCTGCGCGAAATCGCCGCCGTGGACAGCCGGGTGGTGGTAGTCAAGCTCCGCCGCAACTTCGGACAGACCGCGGCGCTGGCCGCCGGCTTCGATAATTCGCAGGGAGAGTACGTGATCGCCATGGATGGCGATTTGCAACACGATCCGGAAGACATTCCTCGTTTCCTGGAGCAGATTGCCGCTGGCTACGACATTGTGAGCGGATGGCGCAAGCAGCGCATTGACAACTTCTGGCTGCGGCGCATTCCTTCGCGCTGCGCCAATTGGCTCATGGCTCGGCTCAGTGGCGTGAGCATCCACGACTTTGGAACCACCTTTAAAGCGTACCGGCGCGACCTGCTGACGCGGGTTCCGCTATACGGCGAATTGCACCGGTTTATTCCGGCATTGGCATCGTGGTATGGCGCTTCGATCTGCGAGATTCCCATCCGCAACGTCAACCGCCAGCGCGGAGAGTCGCACTACGGTCTTGGGCGCACGCTGCGCGTCTTCTTCGACCTGCTGACCATTCGATTCCTGCTACGTTACCTGTCGCGTCCGCTGCACTTTTTCGGGCAGGTAGGGCTGCTGGGCATCTTGGGCGGCGGATCGATCGCAACCTTCCTGCTGACGAAGAAGCTGCTTTACCAAACCACGCTTATGGAGACGCATGGTCCGCTGATGATCTTTGCGGCGGTGCTGATGCTGGGCGGAATTCAACTGCTGGGACTGGGACTGCTGGGGGAGATGCAGGTGCGGCACTACCATGAGCAGTCGTCGCATGGGCCCTACTCAGTCGACCGCGTGTTGCGCGCGCGCAATCAGCAGACAATTCCAGACTGACGCGCACGGACCTGCGCTACCTTCATGTCCACTCATTTGACCTTTTCCCCGCGACTTGCAAGCCGGATGTCCCGGCTTGGCACCGAAAGTGCCTTTGAGACTCTGGCCCGCGCCCGCGCGCTGGAGCGCCAGGGACGAAACATTGTTCATCTGGAAATCGGCGAGCCGGACTTTGATTCCGCACCCCATGTAGTGGAAGCGGGGATCGCAGCATTGCGTGGCGGCCAGACCCACTACAGCCCTTCTTCCGGCCTGCTGGAACTGCGGCAGGCAGTCGCCGATTATGTGGGACGGACGCGGGGAATCGCGGTTTCTCCGGAAGAAGTGGTGATCGTTCCCGGAGCAAAGCCGATTCTTTTCTTCACAATTCTGGCGCTTATTGAAGAAGGGGATGAAGTCATCTACCCGGATCCCGGTTTCCCCATCTACGAGTCCATGATTCGCTTTGTGGGCGGCCGTCCGGTTCCCATTCCGCTGCGCGAGTCCCGGGATTTCCGCACGGACGCCAACGAGTTGAAGTCCCTCATCAGCGACCGTACCCGGTTGCTGATCCTGAACTCCCCGCATAATCCAACCGGAGGGGTGCTCACTGCGGAAGACCTGCGCGACATTGCAACGGTGATAGGCGATCGGAACATTATGGTGCTCTCCGACGAAATCTACTCGCGCCTGGTGTTCGATGGCGAGCACAGCTCCATACTTTCGCTGGAAGGCTGGAAGGATCGCACCATCCTGCTGGATGGATTTTCCAAGACCTATGCCATGACCGGGTGGCGGCTGGGATACGGCGTGATGCACCCGGAGCTGGCCGCGCAGATGACGCGGCTGATGATCAATTCGAATTCGTGCACCGCGACCTTCACGCAGCTTGCAGGAATCGAAGCGCTCACCGGGGATCAGTCGCCGGTGGAGGCCATGCGCGGCGAGTTCCTGCGGCGTCGCGATCATGTGGTGAAGCGCGTGAACCGGATTCCAGGATTTTCCTGCCGCATGCCGCACGGCGCTTTTTACGTCTTCCCCAATATCACCGGAACTGGACGGAGTTCGCAGGATCTCGCGAATGCTCTGCTGGACGAGGCAGGCATAGCCGTACTCTCCGGAACGGCGTTCGGTCAACACGGCGAAGGGCACCTGCGGTTTTCAATTGCAAATTCCATGGACAATCTCGACAAAGCTCTGGACAGGATTGAGCAGTGGGTGTCGTCTGCTTCGCGCCGCTGAAAAGGGCACCTAAATACCTCCCAAAGTGAAAATGTTTGCGCACTAGTTTCCACAGTGCTCCCGTTTAGCACTCCAAAGTAACCACTCATCTTAAAGATTAGTTGCTTTAGTGAAGTGGCATTACGGCACTTCGGATGCAAGGGGCTATCCCGGATAGTGGTGAGCATTCGAAATTGTGCGCAATCCATTACCTGAACCCGTCCGTCCCGCAGAATCCGGCGGAACGGCAGAAGGCCCCCGAATGAAAAAAGTTGTTCTCCTGGTATTTGCCATGGCGCTTTTGGTACCGGCGGCGATGGCGGATACTTTTATTCTGGCCAGTTACTCCGTTTCGATAAATTCCAGCGATCCCGGGCTGGTACTGAGCTGGTCTCCTGAGTTGCCGTCGGCAACTTCTTTTACCCTAAATCCTGGTCAGAACAGCGGGTGGTTCAACCTATTCGATCTGTGGACCAACGAAACCACGGTGAATGCCGACGACGAAGCGTTGAAGATGATCAGCGTCACGCTGAACTTTTCAGAGCCATTTGTCACGAGCGTCACCGATGGTATGACCTATGGAGTCACGATTTTCGATGGGCTGCTTCAGGGCGGCTTGGTCGTGTGGAACAGTCCGACGGTGGTTCCTTTTGGAGATGGCGGCCAGTTCTCTGTCTACTTTCAGGACGCCAGCTTCAATGGAGGGTTGTTCGGCCTGAAGCATGGACAGAAACACGGAGCGGATATTTTCGCAAAGATCAAATACAACGCCGCTCCCAATCCTGTTCCGGAACCGGCTACTCTGCTGTTACTGGGCGGCGGGCTAGCAGCGGCCGGCGCGCGTTTTCGCAAGAGAGGCGCACCGAAAGCCTGAGGCAGCAATTTCTGAAGTCAGTGAATTCGCGCCGCCGAAAGGCGGCTTTTTTATTGGAGCTTTCCTACATGGAGCGCACAGGGATTCCCGCCAAGTCCTCTACCAAACCGACCTCTTTCTGCACAAACGGCTCGGCGTACTTCACTCCCGCCAGTAGCCCGTAGAAGCTTGCCATGGAGGCCATGCGGTGGCGAATTTCCTCGCGAGAAGGGAAGAGTCCCTTGCCGGCGTCCTGATCGTTGTATTGCGATTGATATGCCAGAAGGGCGTCCAACCGCCGCTCGAATTGCGCGCTGATATCAAAGACAAAGGTTGGACGCACGTCGAAGTATAAGCTGGCATAGACGATTTTGAAGGGGCGATGCGCCTCGCCGTCGAGCGGGGCCTTCTTCAATCCTGCAAGGAAGCAGGCCTCGTATCCGAGAATGGAAGCCGTGTAGTGGTCGGGATGGCGGCCCTGCCAGTAGGGAAGAATCACCACGCGCGGGCGCAGCAGGCGGACTACCTGCGCGACCTTGAGGCGGTTCTCCCAGGTGTTTTCCACCCGGCCGTCGGGAATGTCGAGCGCCTGCCGCCACGAGACCTGCAGGATACGAGCAGCCTCATTGGCCTCACGCTCGCGGTCGGCGGCGGTGCCACGAGTTCCCATTTCTCCTCGGGTGAGGTCGAGGATGGCGGTGCGGTGGCCCTGCTCGGCCATTTTGAGTAAGGCTCCACCGCACGTCTGTTCGACGTCGTCGCGGTGAGCAGCAATGGCTAGGATGTCGGCGTTCATGAGCAAAGGTCTTTAACGAAGAAACAGGCATTCGCCCAATGACACATCTTCAATTTTCACTAGAATACCTGATCTCAAATGTAACGCTTATGGCTCGGCGACAGGTCCGTTATGGCCGTGGCAGAGCTGTTTTTCTGTCGGGGAGTGTTTCGGCAAATGAACCCAGCAGAACTCGACATAGTCGTCCTCCCGTTCGATGTAATAAACACCCATGACGTAAACAAGCCCCCGTGCTCTAAGCACTCGCGCCAAGTCGTCAGTTAGGAGTTCCTGCGGATTTCCAGTTAGATCGATGACCGTGCGTTTGTATGCACTTCTGGGCAGAAGAGTTACGGTGCGACCAATGACAGCGTATGGAGAAAATTCGCGCCAAAGCCGCTGCTCTTCCTCTTTTGGCAATGGGACTAGATCTTGATTCTGGGGAA
>JBFXAV010000021.1:0-11543 GCA_050183935.1 Candidatus Korobacteraceae bacterium
CCTCCAAGAGTAGCCTATCGGGCTTTTGACGCCAATGTCAGTTCCTGTTCCTGGAAGCAACGCTGGCGTCCCGGGTGAATCTCAGATTTTCCAGACAACTCGGGATTCCTATCACGCAACCTAACACCCTGGCACGAAGTTCTAAGCCAGAGCGGCCTTGCGCTTCGGATCGTATCCATGAGGCTGCTGCCATCCTGAAGGGGGACTTATGAACAAGGACGAAATCAAAGGTAAAGCAAAGGACGTTGCGGGCCGGGCACAGCGCCAAGTTGGTGAATGGACCGGCGATGAGGAAGCCCAGGCCGAAGGCACAGCCAAGCAGGCGGAAGGCAAACTGCAAAATGCCTGGGGCAAGGTGAAAAAAGAGGGCGAAGAGCTCGCGGATGACATCAAGGACCGCGACAAGAAGGACCGGGACGTGGCGTAAATACTGAAGGGGCGCTGTGCGCCCCTTTTCTTCTTATCTCTCTCCTTGTTCTTCCAGGAATGACTTTCACTTTCGCAAAAAATGAAGAGCCAGGTTTCCAGCGTCGTCGATGCGGAACCGCATTCCCGGCGGCACGACCGTAGTGGCGCTATACTCAGTCACAATCGCCGGGCCACGATAGAACACTCCCGAGCGCAGAGAACTTCTTTCATAGACCCACGCCTGGCGCGGCCGTCCTTCAAAGCTAACCGATGTACGTGATGGTTTGTGTCGGGGACCAGCTTCTGCGGATTTCCATTGAGACCGCTTGTTTCCAGCAGGTAGCCGCGCCCGCAGGCGCAAGGTTACCAACTCTATTTCCCTCTCCGGATGCGAGTACCCATAACGTCGCTGGTGTTCCTGGTGGAAACGGGCTATGAAATCCGCCCCATGCGGCACGTTCAGTTCAAAACCCTGGCCGAGGTAGCGCACGTCAACGCTGGGCTCGTATTGAACGCCCCCCAGCCATCCTTCCTGCTTGTAGTCCCTCCGGGCGAAATGAACAAGCTGAGAGAATTCTGAACGCAGCCGCTGTGCCAACTTTTTTGACGGTCCACTGCCCGCAACGCGCAGAACCACGGTTCGCGAGTAGTCCTTCACAACATCACTTACCAGAATGCCGAACGCCGACAGCGCTCCGGGCAGAGCCGGGACAAGAACCCTGGGAATGTCCAGAGCAGCCGCCAGTTCGCAAGCGTGCATAGCTCCCGCACCTCCGAATGCCACCAGGGTGAAGTCGCGCGGATCGTAGCCGCGTTCCACGGAGACCACGCGAATTGCCTTCTCCATGGCAGCATTGACCACGCGAATCATTCCAGAAGCAAATCGCTGGAGGGAAAGTTTGGAGCTGCATGCCCGGAGCCATTCCCGGGTCAGGCGTGCGGTACGTGGCCCATCGAGGTGAAATTCGCCTCCCAGGAACCGATCTACCGGAAGACGCCCGAGCAGCAGGTTAGCGTCCGTCACCGTCGGCTGCGTGCCGCGCCCATAACAAATTGGCCCGGGATCGGCGCCTGCGGACTCTGGTCCGACGCGCAAAACGCCCGCAGCGTCGAAGCGCGCCAGCGATCCTCCACCCGCGCCCACGGTGTGAATGTCGAGCATTGGAACTCCGATGGGCAAGCCCGCCACTTCCCCCTCGCTGTTCGCGCACGCCTTCCCGTCAATCAGGCACACGTCGGTTGAGGTGCCACCCATGTCGAAGGCAATGATGCGCTCGAATCCGCCGCGACGACCTGCCGCCACTGCGCCGACCACGCCTCCGGCGGGACCGGAGAGCACGGTACGAACCGGCTCCCGACGGGCAGCATCGAGAGATGTGATTCCGCCGCTGGATTGCATTACGAATACACTTGCGGCCTTCTCCGGCTTCTTCTGTTCCCTGCCCTTGGCTGACAAAGGGACCGTGCGCGATTTGGGCCTTCCCCAGAACGATGCCAGTAACTGCTCGTGTAGTGCTCCCAGGTAGCGGCCCATGACCGGCTGCAAATAGGCATTCACCACCACGGTGCTGGCGCGTTCATACTCCCGGAACTCAGGAAGAATCTGGTGCGAGAGCGACAGCGGCAGGTTCAGATGCACGAACGTGCGCGCTATCCTGCGCTCGTTCTCCGGGTTGGAGAAGGAGAATAGCAGCGAGACGGCTACGGCTTGCGGCCTTTGGATAGCCACCGCCTTGCAAAGTGACGCGAGTTCGTCATCGCTGGGGCGGCGGAGAATGCGACCATCAGCGCCGGTGCGCTCCGGCACTCCGAAACGTAATCCGAACGGCACGAGCGGCTCAGCCCGGTCGAAAAACAAATCGTAGAGCCGTGGGCGCTCCTGCCGCCCTATTTCAATGGAATCCTCAAACCCCTCGGTGGTGACAAACGCAACCCTGGCGCCCTTGCGTTCCAGCAACGTGTTGGTACCCACCGTCGTTCCGTGCAACAGACGCAATTGGCGATTCTTTCCACCTGTCTCCGCAACGATCTTCTGCAGCGCTTCCACAATCGCCTGCGCAGGATTTGCGGGAGTAGAGAATACCTTGAGAATACGCAGTGTTCCGTCCTGCACCCACAGACAGTCGGTGAAGGTCCCCCCGGTATCGATTGCCACCTCCAACACGTGGGAGGCGCCCGGTGCGGATATGGACAACGCAGTGGAATGCGGCATAACCAGAGAGGGGAAAACTGAAAACGAATTCTACCAGTCGTCACTGAAACTGTTGCTCAATTGAAAAAGTCGTATGCTAGACTCCCGGCACTTCACGGAGGTCACTGATGGCTCCGTCGGTCGCATCATCCAGATCGCAGCACCTGTCACCAGCGCATCCTGCCTATGATCGTGTGTTCTACAGCGGAATGGCGATTGCGCTGGCGCTCACCGTTTTTGTGGGCTTCGCACCCACGTATTACCTGCGTAGCTACTTCGGGGCGCCAATCACAGCGAACGGATCTACATCCCTGACGTTGCTGGCCCATGTGCATGCAGTAGTGTTCACTGGGTGGGTGCTCCTCGTCCTTGTGCAAACAGCGCTGATAGCCAGGCATCGGGTTGCACTCCACCAAAGAATGGGAATTGCGGGCGCAACGCTGGCGATTGTAATGATGGTGGTGGGATCAGCTACGGCTATCAAGGCCGCAGCACGTGGAGCCGCTCCTCTCGGAGTTAATCCGCTGGTATTCATGGCCATCCCGCTTGCGGACATGGTGGTGTTTGCCGGGTTTATAGGGACGGCCATGTGGTGGCGGCGCAACAAGGAAACACACAAACGGCTCATGCTGCTGGCTTACATCAGCCTTGTTGCAGCCGCGGTGGCCCGCCTTCCCGGAATGCTGCCATTGGGGCCGTTGGCGTTCTTTGGGTTCGCGTTCTTGTTCGTCGTGGCCGGAATGCTCTACGACGTCATATCGAGAGGGCGCATCCATCGCGCCTACATCTTGGGCGGAGCACTGTTCGTCGCCTCGGTTCCACTGCGCCTGATGATCTCCGGAACTGCGACATGGCACAGATTCGCGGAGTTCCTGGTTGGAAGATAACGCTTCCAGGCGCCACAAAGTTGCCCGGAAGCTATGGCTCCAGCGGCTTCAACATCAGCAGCGCATCGAGTTCATCCTGGTAATAGCGTGGAAGGGTCTTCAAAACGAAATACCCGCGCCGCTTGTAGAATTGCAGCGCGGCCAGATTATTCACCGCCACCTCAAGAAAGACCGCTTCACACCCGGCTCCCCGCAGGCGCTGCTCAGCCTCGCCCATGAGCTGCGAGCCCAAACCAGAGCGGCGGGCTTCGGGAAGTACATCTATGGTCACGATGTGTCCGATACTCTGGCGTGATTTTCTAAGAACCTTGTGCGCCACCAGAAAGCCGGCAATGGGTGAAAGATCCGGGCTCGTGCTCTCCGCCACCAGTGTCAATGCATCTGGCCGGCGTATATAGTGCGTCAGTTCCTTCCTGCCATAGGCTATGCCCGGAGGGAAGCACTGCGCGTCAATCTCGGCAAGCGTGCCGAGGTCTTCCGCACGAAACTCCCGGATACGAAACAGGACGCGATGCTGGCGGCTGGAGGGCACAAACCCATAAGAACACGCTATTGTCGCACTGTAAAAGAGCGAATCACCCGGAGCGCCCGGGTAACGCTCCGGGCCGGAGATTCCGAAGTGCCTACGCTGCCCGCGGCTGCTTCCTGCGTGACTGCGCGAATAGCGAGATGGTTTCGCGATTAAATGCCGGGATGTCCGAAGGCTGGCGACTCGTTACAAGATTGCCGTCCACGATAACCTCGGCATCCTCGTATTCCCCGCCAGCATTGCGAATGTCATCCTGAATGGTGTAGTAAGCGGTGAGCCTTCGGCCCTTCACCATCCCGGCAGACACCAGCAGCCACGGAGCATGGCAGATCACCGCCATCGGTTTGCCGTCTCTGTCCATTTTGCGAACGAATTCCTGCGCGCTGCGGTTTACCCGCAAAACATCGGCATTCAAGGCGCCTCCCGGAAGCAGTACGGCATCGAACTCGTCCGGGCTCGCCTGGTCAAGCATGGCGCCTGCCTCAAACACATCGGCCTTCTCGTCGTGGTTCATGCCCGTGAGGTGTTGTTGCGGCGCCACGATCGTGCAGCTCGCGCCTGCGGCCTCCAGTGCTTTGCGTGGCTCCGTGAGTTCCACCTGTTCAAAGTTTGTGGTTACGACAATCGCTACCCGCATTCCATCGAGTGTTTTTTCGTCCGCCATTGCATCCTCCCTTTGAGATTTGCCCGGCTGCCGGAAGCGCGCTGCACACTTCCGCCTTGGGGTTGAGATGCGGATGAGTGCCCCTGGGAGGAACTCTGAATGAAGGGAGATGTGGAAGACGGTAGAAAACCCGAAGTGCGCGAAGACTCAGCCTGCGAGTTCCACAATCTGCTGCAACTGGCCGCACGCGGCAAAGATGTCGCGGCCACGCGGACGCCGAATAAAGGTAGGGATTCCTGAGCGCGTCAATATCTCCTGAAAGCCCAGCACCCGCTCCTGCGCCGGGCTTCCAAATGGAATCCCAGGCCCGGGGTTCCAGGCAATCAGGTTCACCTTAGCTCGGATTCCCTGAATAAGGCGGGTGACTCGACGTGCATCCTCAGAGGAATCATTCACCTGATCGAGCAATACATATTCAAACGTAAGCCGCTCACGAGGACGCAATGGGAACTGGCGCGCCGCCTCCATGAGTTCTGCAATATCCCATTTGCGATTCAGCGGCATCAACGGTGAGCGCTGCTCGTCGTGAGAAGCGTTCAGCGAAATCGCCAGTTTGGGACGCACCGCTTCCCTGCCGAAGTCTTCGATGCGGGGCACTATACCTGAGGTGGAAACCGTCATGCGCGACTCCGGAATGCCCACCGCAGACACCAGCAGCCGCACGGCAGCCATGAAGCTGTCGTAGTTGTGAAAGGGTTCGCCCTGTCCCATAAAAACCAGGTTCACCCGGTCGAGCGGCGGTGACATGTTGTGCTCGTTCAGCAGTACCAGTACCTGGCCAACAATCTCGCCCGGACTTAGGTTCCGCACTAACCCGAGTTTTGCCGTGAGGCAGAACTGGCAGTTCACGGCGCACCCCGCCTGGCTGGAGATGCAAATGGTCGCCCGCTTCCACTTGGGAGCCGACGCAGTGTCAGCCGAGCTCGCTGCTTCCTCTGAATCCATTTCCGGAGGGTCGCTGCCATCTCCGGCCTCGCCGCCGTCTCCTTCGGGCATCCAGACGGTTTCCACGGACTGACCATCGTCGAACTGGATCAGGTAGCGTACGGTTCCATCCACCGACTTAAACCTGCGATCGATGGCCGGAAGCTCCAGGCAAAAGCGCCTTCCAAGCTCAGAGCGGAGTTGAAGCGGCAGTGACGTGATCCCTTCCAGGGAAATCGCGCGCTGGCGATAAATGGCTTCCCAAAGCTGGCGTCCCCGGTATGAGGGCTGTCCCAGGTCAGACATGAGCCTTGTAAGTTCTTGTAACTCAAGTCCTAAAAGATTGTCGTTCCGAGGCTCCATGGGTGGCATCCAATAGGTGCAAGCAGTTCCCTGGCGAAACCGCAGCTTTCGTTGTCCCCTAACCGGCATTATCCATGATCGTACGCGCATTGGGAGCTTTGCCCGTGCCAAGACGGAGTTTTCCATGGGTACGAAGCTTAAAATGTCTATAACATATTGAAAATTAAGTAGATTGTTAATTTCGTTGCAAGCCGTTCCGGTATGTAAGAATAGAAGTCTGCCCATCAGTTAGGGGCCTCTGGCGCCCAAGCCGCCATAAGGAAGAATGGAAGAACTTCGCAATGTCCGCCGGGAAGTCCTGCCGAACGGTCTGATCGTCCTGACCGAGGAGATGCCCTACATCCGCTCGGTATCGTTTGGAGTTTGGATTAAGACCGGTTCGCGCTACGAGGAAGCCGAGTTCAACGGAATCTCCCACTTCATCGAGCACATGGTGTTCAAGGGAACCCATACGCGCAGCGCCGAGGAGATTGCACGGCAGGTTGACTCCATAGGCGGCAACATGGATGCCTTCACCGCAAAGGAGTGCATCTCATTTGATATCAAAGTATTGGATGAACATGTTCCATTATCGCTTGATATTTTAAGTGACCTTGTTTTGAACCCGATATTCAGCGCGAATGACATCAGCCGCGAGCGCGGCGTCATTCTGGAAGAGATCAAGATGGACGAGGATAATCCCGACTACCTCGTGCACGAAATCTTTACGCAGAATTTCTGGAAGGATCATCCGCTGGGCAAGCCGATTCTGGGAACCAAAGAAACCGTGCGGCGCTTCGAGCAAGAGGTGCTTCAGCGCTACTGGTCACGATTCTTTATTCCCAACAACATGATCATTTCGGCGGCCGGAAACCTGAAACACGAGCGCTTTGTGGAGCTGGTGGCCAAATACTTCTCCGCGCTTCCCGAAGGCAAAAACGGTTTCCATCAATCACCTCCAAAGATTCATCCACGCATCGTCATGCGCAACAAGAAAGCCCTGGAACAGGTGCAGATTTGCGTAGGCGTACCCTCACATCCCATCTCCCACGAGCGGCGCTATTCCTCGTTCATTCTCAGTACGCTGCTCGGGGGAGGTATGAGTTCACGCCTGTTTCAGAATATTCGAGAGCGCCAGGGACTAGCCTACGCCATTTACAGCGAGCTCAATCCTTATCGCGACACCGGGTGTCTTTCGGTTTATGCCGGCACATCGCGGGAGTCTGCACCAAAAGTTGTGCAGTCCATCGTGGACGAATTTGCAAAGATCAAAAATGAGCCGGTGCCAGCAGAGGAGTTACAGCGTGCCAAGGATCAGCTCAAGGGTAGTCTTATGCTGAGCCTGGAGTCTTCTGCATCGCGGATGTCAAATCTGGCGCGGCAGGAGATGTACTTTGATCGCTTCCTGGGACTCAATGAGATCGTCAGTCGCATCGAAGCTGTAAGCCAAGAAGACCTGATGCAGACAGCTAACGAGTTCTTCCGACGGGAATCCCTGGCTGTGACCGTATTGGGGAACCTGAATGGCATGAAACTTTCCCGTGACCAGCTCGTATGCTGATTATCCCCTGATCGTTGTGTTGTATTTTTTGGCAGACTCCAATCGCAATCCACGCCTCCGGCGCCATGCTGGTTCCAATGGAACGGAATCCATGAGCGCCACGGCCATTGGTACATGTACAGGGCTCCATCTGGCCAGAAATGCGAATACATAGGGATAGCGAATTCGAGGTTCCCAAGTTTTGGGATGTCGGCGGCTTCAATGACAGGTTACCTGAGCGATTTAACAAATTTTGTCCGCTGCGGGCGACATTTAGCGTCAACTGACGCGATCTGTCGATGACAGAAGGCGCATTGTGGCTCAAGATTCCAGATATGAATAATTTGTAAGTTGTTAAAAATAAATAGATAAAATGCTTTCGCATCAAGGTGAGACAAGGAGAGATGAGTTGGCATACCGGTTGCACTAGAAAGGGCAAGCCTGACCGCTATTCGAAAAGACGAGGACGAAAACACATTATGCGTAAACAGAAGGGTTTCTCACTGATTGAGCTGCTGATCGTGGTTGCTATCATCCTGATCATTGCAGCGATTGCCATTCCCAACCTGCTCCGCTCGCGTATGGCTGCGAACGAAGCTTCCGCCGTGGGCTCCATCCGTACCATCAACACTGCCGAAGTTACGTATGCTTCGACGTACAACACCATTGGGTTCACTGACCTGGCTGCCCTGGGCGGCACCGGTACGACTGCCAGCTCCACCAGCGCGCTTTTGATTGACAGCGTCCTGTCGACAGCTCCGAACCAGAAGAGCGGATACACGTTTGCCGTGGCCGGCTTCACCGGCACCCCGACCGTTACCTACACGGTGACTGGTGTTCCGATCACCGTTGGCCAGACCGGACAGCGCGGCTTCTTCTCCGATCAGTCGGGCGTCATCCGCCAGACCACGGACGGCACGGCCCCGACGGTTTCTTCTCCGTCGCTTCAGTAAAGTTTGGCAAGTACCTGGGGGAGGGTACGAGCCAGGAGCAGCAGGCAACTGCTGCTCCTTTCTTTTTTACAGTACTTTTTTTGGCTATTACGTCTTGTTGAGCCTGGCACGAGTGAGGAAATACCTACATCCCTCCATCCACAGGTACACCACCGCCATCAGCAACACTGGCTCGATAGCATGCCGGTAGCGGGGATGAGAGAACGTGATGTAGTACGCTGCTGGATACAGAAAAATCACGAAAAGAAACAGCCCTGCCGCTGGAACACGCCGACGAACTGCAAGCCACAATCCCAGGCCAGCGAATAACGAAAACAATCCGAAGCCGCGAGCCCTCCACCACGCATAGTCCGGCTGGTACTCGTAAGCTTCCCCGCTCCAGAACACTCGCATGCGCTTCAATGTCAGGTTGAAGAACTCGGCAGGGTGCATACGCACGAACTCCCCCGCCAGTTCCCTCTTTACCTCTACATAACCCAGCTCGCCCAGCTTCCTGTAGGCTTCAAATTCAGCCACATTCACGGTGGGATGCTTGCCGCGCCATCCCATTCCGTTGCTCAGGTGATAGTTCCCCAGCGCAAACTCCACCCAAAAGTTGCTGCGAACAAATACGGGGCTTCCGAAGGCAGCCCAATTGCGAATTATCCACGGGGAAATTACCAGCGCACAGATCAGCCCGGCAAGCAAGGCAGGCTTGATGGAACTTGACGACTTCCGTCTGCTGGCCAGGAAGACCCACAACCCGCCTACTCCGGAGACAATCAGCAGCGCCGGATTGGCTAGCATAGCCACACCCGAGACAAAACCAAACAGCACACCCTGGCGGTTGCCGGGACTTTCTGCCCAGCGCACGGTGATCAGGAGCAGGATGGTTGCCAGCAGGGCCGTCAGGCTGATCTCCCACACCCAGGTGAGCGGCCAGCGGAAAAACAGCGGGCACAATGCCCATCCCCATCCAGACCAACGCGCCGCCCCAATCCCGAAGGTGCGTTCTCCGAGGCGAACCAGAGGAATGCACGTCAGCGCAGCAAAAACAGAATTCATTGCAAGAATGGCCGCAACCGACGCACTGCTGTACATCCCGAAAAGTTTGAACAGAACAGCACAAAAAAACGGATAGATTGGACCGATCCATGCCGTAGGTCCGGTTGGGCTTGCCAGACCAAAAGGCGAAGAGAAACCTTGACCCAGCGCGAGCGAGCCCGCAATGCTGCCAGTTTCCATGCCAACAATAAAATTCGGACCGGTGTGGAGGTTTTCCGCAGGCGCGCCGAAATCATAGGTGCGGAACAGCAGCATTGTGGCGATACGGAGGCCAAAGGCCACGGCCACCATCCACGCGAGTGAAGCGGCCGACGTGTTCGACGGAGTAGCAATGCGAGGAGCTTCTTTTGTCAACGAAGAGACAGAAGGCATGCCAAGAGCCATTGTCATGCGGGGACAACGGAGCTACAAGCATCAGAAAGGGTTCTCGTTCTCGCATGAATCATGCTGGCTCGAACTTTGCCGGCACCGTATATGCAGCCCATGAGAAAGTCAGTTCCTTTGTCCCATCTGCTCGAGCTTTGCACGCGCCATTTCATTGGCGGGATCAATTTCCAGCTCTGTAAGAAAAGCGTTGCGTGCGTCTTCCAGTTTTCCTTGCCGCTCCAAAATCAATCCCAGCGAAAGATGGTAGGACGGCATGCCCGGGGCCAGCGCAATCGCTTTTCGGATCGCCTCTTCCGCAAGGTCCAGCCGTCCTGCCTTAATCTGGGCTGCGGCCAGATAAGTAAATTGCTGGGGATCATTAGGGTTCAGTTCTGTTCCCCGCTGCATGTACCGGATGCCTTCTTCGTAGCGTCCTATCAAGTAGTAGGTGAACCCGAGGTCCACATTGGCGTACCAGAGATCAGGCTCGACGCTCAGGGCCTCATGGAAGCGTTGTATGGCCTCGTCGAAGCGTTTTTTCTCTCCCAGCTCAATCGCATAGTTGGTGAGCGCGCGAGCGTTGCGCGGCGCTACCTCCACAGCATGGGCAAACAGCGTAAAGTTGTTTTCCCAGTGCTGTTGCGAGCGTGCAGTGGCAATGGCGGAGGCCAGCACAAGCACCCCAGCAGCCAGCGCCTGAGAGGCTGGAACGCCGAATATACGATTGCGGGAGACCGGCAACTTCCCTACAATCACCGCCAACAGCATTGCCAGGCCAATTACTGAGAAGTACAGATAGCGAATGTGCGCGAAATCCCCGGGGGCCATTCTGCTGATGTAGAGGACCGGCAACATCGGCGTGACGATCCAAACCAGCGCGAAGACCACCTGCCGGCGCGTTTCTGCTGAGACTCGCCGCAACACCCAGACGATCATTACCGCCAACACGATGAGAAAAAACAACGGAACCAACACAGGCGCCGCCTGAAATTCCGTCAGGGCACGCAGGTTGTAATGAGGACTGATGCTGTTGGGCACGAGCAACAATCGCAGGTAGAACGAAACCAGCGCAGGCCAGGTCAGGATCATGGCCTTGATGCCAATGGTCCCGGCCGGCGGTTCACCAGTGGAAAGCACCAAACTACGCTCGGCCAGATAGATTGCGGTGAACGCTGCATACGGCAAAAAGGACCGCATCACGGAGTACCCCCTGCCGCGTGATCCCAGCAGATTGGCAGGCACGTCACCTCGATAAAGCCATGCATGTGCCAGCACCAGCACCGGCAAAATCACAGCGGTCTCTTTCACCATGAGCGCGAGCACATAGAACACCAAGGACAGCGCACGCCAGTGACGGGACTGTGCCTCCCAGGATTTCAGGTAAACAAGAAAAGCAGGCAGAAGGAAAACAGCCATCAGTGGATCGGTCACGCCCGCAATCCAGGCAGCACTCTCAATCGTGACCGGATAAACCCCAAAGAGCGTAGCGGCAAAACCAGCCAAGAAGCGATCTCGTAGAATGCGAAGCGCCACAAAGTACATCAGCAATGCTGCCAGGCTGTGGACCACTACAGTAGTGAGGTGCCATCCCCATGGCTCCAGGCCAAACAGAGTGCGATTTACCAGCATCCAGAGCAGGAACAGCGGACGCCAGTAAGCTCCTCCGGTACTTCCAGTAAAGGCGCCGGTACTTTC